>JBDSBD010000118.1:0-4032 GCA_039921765.1 Burkholderiaceae bacterium | reverse complement strand
GGCGACACGCTGGCTGCGCTGCATGGCGTGATCGGTGTGCTGATGGCGCTGCACCACAGGCACAACTCGGTCAGCGACCAGGCACCGCACGGTCGCGGCCAGGTCATTGACGTGGCGCTGTACGAAGCCGTCTTCAACTGCATGGAAAGCCTGCTGCCCGAGTACAACGCCTTCGGTGCGGTACGAGAACCCGCCGGCAGCGCTCTGCCCGGCATCGCGCCGAGCAACGCCTACCCCTGCCTGGACGGCTGGGTGCTGGTGGCCGGCAACGGCGACTCGATCTTCAAGCGCCTGATGCAGGCGATCGGCCGTGCCGACCTGGGCGCCGACCCGCAGCTCGCCGGCAACACCGGCCGGGTCGCGCGGGTGGCCGAGATCGACGCCGCGATCGGCGCCTGGACCGCGCCGCGCAGCGTGGTCAAAGTGCTCGACGCGCTCAACGCCGCCGCCGTGCCGGCCGGGCGCATCTACACCGCCAAGGACATCGCCGAAGACCCGCACTACCGCGCGCGCGGCATGATCGAGCGCGTGACCACCGCCGACGGCCTGACGCTCGAGGTGCCGGGCATCGTGCCCAAGCTGAGCCTGACCCCGGGGGCGATCGCGCGGCGCGCGCCGACCCTGGGTGAAGACACCGAGGCGGTGTTGCGAAGGCTGGGCGTCGAGCGCTGAGGCGCGAGGGCACCGACCGGGGCGGGATCGGGTGGCGCATCTCGCTCGGCGGCGTCGGCGCACAGCGCGGAGGTTGTCGGCCGCGATTCGGGGTTAGCGAACGCACCATCGTTGACGCACGAGGCTTGTTGCGCGCTGTGGAGCGGCTTGCAGTCGACTTGCGAACATGCTCAAGCTGAACGTAGGGGGAGATGACAATATGTAACTGAGCCCCTACCATGGATGACTTGGATTCGTAGACCCCGTGTTACTCCAACGGGGGGCGCCCCATTAGCCATCTGCTGCTTTCGCCACGAAATTATCGACCTCCAAATGCATCAACGGTCCGCATAGATCATTGAGGCGTATGACATCGTTTCAATGGCGCACCTGCCAGGCGATGCATCGCGCGGCTGAGTAGTGACGCAGTATTGATCCCCAAAGCACATCAGGCGCAAGGAAATGCCACTCTCGCCTCCTACCGCTGTTGAACGTGTCGCTGACAGCATGGCCGTTGGCGCGGCCCTAGTTGCAGTTGCCGCCTACGCAGCGACGCCGCTGGCCGCGCTGCTGCCTCTGCTTGGACAGACACTTGCGGCAGGCAGGCATCGGGAACGCATCGGAAGGGCACTCGCGCAGATAGAGATGATGCTTCAAGCACACGAAGACGAACTCCGTGCGCTGACAGACGAACAGTACAAGTTCGTCAACGAGGTGATCTTGACGACGCTCCAGACAACGAGCGGCGCAAAGATTGGTCTCCTCCGTAACGCCATTGAGAACGGGATTTCAGATTGCTCAATGCAACCGCATGACGCCATCTTCCTGTCCCGAGCAATTCGCGACATGTCAGCCGAAGAAGCACAGTTTCTAATTGACAACTTCGGGTACGAACGCATCCAACTCGCTGATGCTGACGTCGAACACGAAATGAAGGTCCTGGGCGTCGCACCGACATCCAAAGACGGACAACTTGTACTTGGCCTGTCTACGCTCGGTCTCTTGATGCCTGCTGAGCCCACTTGGGATGACACCGGACTGCTTCGGTTTTCGCCGTATGTATCGAAGCTGCTTGCTCTGCTTCGGCCGCCTGGTGCTTAACCCGCTGGGAAACGCACCTGTCGTGGAAGGTCGGCTATCAGCAACGTTACGTCTGGAACTCCACCAACCAGTTCTCAGCATCGACCGACCTGGGGAGGCGACATGAGCTCGAACGATTCGGGAGACCGAATCAGGTCACGCCGCTGCGCCAGTACCGCTTAGAGCGGTTCTTCCGGACCACGTCCCTCGATGCCGACATCGACAGCCTGGTCAAGTTCGCTTTCACGATTGAGGGCGCCCGATTAGCTAGCGGTGCGTTGGCCGCCCTCACCGACATCCTGAACGCGTTTTCATCGTCATCTTCATCCTCGCCAGCGCGGAGCTGCTCCGGGGCGGGGTTGACGATCGATCACAGATCCCGCAGCCCCACATTCGTGCCGGATGCCACGCCGCCAAGCACCCGGCGCGAGCGGGCATGGCAACTGCTGGCATGCTTGGCGCACTTGTCGTTGACTCCGGAGTTCTGGCGAATGACCCTGCCGATCAGCCGCGCCGCCCTCGTGCGCATCGTTCCGTTCGCGGTGTTCATGGTCCTGCTGGCGCTGCGCGGGGCGGTTCCCGACGACGGCTCCTGGGGCATCGACGCGCGCTGGGTCTACGGGTTCACGGTGCTCGCGGTCGGGGCCCTGCTGGTGTGGTTCTGGCGCGAGTACGGCGAGCTGGTGGCGCAGACCCTGCCGACGCTCTCCGAGGCGGCGCTGGCCGCGGCGGTCGGCCTGGCGGTGTTCCTGCTGTGGATCCAGCTCGACGCGCCGTGGATGCGGCTGGCCGAGCCGAGCGCCGCGTTCATACCGGTCGATGCACAGGGTGGGCTCGTCTGGCCGCTGATCGCATTGCGCTGGCTCGGCGCTTCGCTGCTGGTGCCGCTGATGGAGGAGCTGTTCTGGCGCTCGTTCCTGATGCGCTGGATCCAGGACCCGCAGTTCGAAGCGGTGCTGCCGCAGCGCGTCGGCGTGAAGGCGGTGGTGCTGGCGACCTTCATCTTCATGCTCGCCCACACCTTGTGGCTGGCCGCCGTCATCGCCGGGCTGGCCTATGCGTGGCTCTACATCCGCACCGGCAAGCTGTGGGTGGCGGTGATCGCGCATGCCGTCACCAATGGCGCGCTGGGTGTGTGGGTGGTCGTGACGCAGAACTGGACGTTCTGGTAGCACGAGCTGGCAGGCGAGCCCGCCGAGCCGATCCGGCCTGCGACAACCCGGCCCGCGCTCTGCTTGCGAGTGAGGTGACGATGCGCGGCGCGGCCGAGCAGGGTTGCCAGTGCGTCACGCCGAGGCGGTCGCCCCGGCCCGCCGCGGCGACCGGTCAGAGCGGCGAGCCGGGTTTCGATATGTCGCGCAACGCGGTGTCGGTGGACGAGTTCTGGCGAATCGCCAGGTCGCCGAGCGAGACGATGCCGACGATCTTCTTGTCGGCATCGAACACCGCCAGGCGGCGCACCTGCTCGCTGCCCATCTGCGCGAGTGCGGCCTCGACCGTGTCGCTTTGGCTGCACCAGCGCACCTCGGGCGTCATCACGTCGCGCACCAGCGACTCCTGCGGGATCATGCCGGTGGCCACGCCGCGAATCGCGATGTCGCGGTCGGTGATCATGCCGACCAGCGCGGCGCCGTCCGAGACCGGCAGCGCGCCGATGTTGAGCTCATCCATGCGCTGCGCCGCGAGCTGCAGCGTGGCCTCGGCGGGGATGACGGCGACGCCGCGGGTCATGATGTCGTTCACTTGGGTCATGGCGATACCTCCCGAAATTCACGCTGACTGAGCCGGGGCGCACCAAGCTGGCGCGTCCCTGTCTCGTCAGGCTATCACGCCGCGCCCCTGCAGCGCTCGCGGAAACGGCGCCCGCACCGGCGCCGCGCACACACTCTGGCCACCCGTCACTGCCCGCGGCCCGCCGCCGACGCCCTGGCGTGATGGCGCGGCAGCGCCTGGCCTGCCGGGTCGAAAAGATGGCAGCGCTCGCCACGCACCCACAGGCGAACCGGATCGCCGGGACGGGCAAGCGCCACCGGTTCGGTCAGTTTTGCGCAGAGGCTGCGAGCCTGCGCCCATTGCACATGCACGAGGTGGGCGTCACCCAGCGCCTCGACCAGCTCCAGCGTGCAATCAAGCGCCACGGCTGCCGGGCCCGGCGCGCTCGGGGTCAGGTGTTCGGGCCGGACGCCCACGGTCACGGCCGCGCCTACAGGCACGTGGTCGCCGGCCTCGACCGGCACCCAAAGGCTCACGCCCGGGGCCAGCAGCACCTGGACGCCCCGGGCACCGACCGCCTCGACCTGC
>JBDSBD010000117.1:0-3215 GCA_039921765.1 Burkholderiaceae bacterium | reverse complement strand
GGTGAACACCAGGCGCGGTTCGAACACCACGATCGCGGTGCCGCGAAGCGGCTTCATCTTGACCAGGTTGAGATTGGTCGGCACTTGCAGCGAATGCATGTACTCGCCGAAGCGAATCAGGTCTATGCCGCGCACCGACAGCTCGGCCGAGCGCCGCAGCAGGTTGAACAGGCCGATCCGCCACGTGCGCGCGAAACGCTCGTTGATCATCTCCAGGGTCGGCAGGCGGCCGCGGACGATGTGGTCCTGGCTGGTGAAGTCGTAGCTGCGGGCCTCGCCGGGTGCCGGCGGCGGCTCAATCTCGACCACGCCGCTGTCGACCCCGTGCAGCAGCGCGTCGATCTCGTCCTGGGAAAGCAGGTCGGCGCTCATTGCGTCACCAGGCTGGTGAAGATCACCGCTTCGATCTTGTCCGGGGCGCCTTCGCCCTTGAGCAGCTTGCGCACTTCGGTCAGCGCGGCCTCCTGCAGGCGTTCCTTGCCGCTACGCTGGGCGAGCTGCGCGGCTGACTGTTGGCCAAACAGCAGCAGCAGCCGGTTGCGGATCGCGGGGGCGTGGAGGGCGAATGCAGCGAGGGTGTCGCTGTCGCGGGTCATCAGCTGCAGGTCGGCCTGCAAGTAGCGCACCGATTCCTCATCAGTCAGGTTGACCACGAACGCCGGCTCCAGCGCGTAGTACTGCGCTTGCGCACGAGCCTTGGAGACCGGCGTCTTGTTGGCGGCATGCGCGGCGGCCTGTTTGTGCTGCCACCACCACCATCCCCCACCACCGCCACCGAGCACGATGAGGGCAATGAAAATCCACAGCAGCTTGCGGCCGCCCTTGGCTTTCTTTGCCTTGGGCTGGGTGGGAGTCTGGACGCCTGGGGTGGCGGAGGCGGCGGGGCTTGGGGCTGGCACGAACGGACACTCCGGTGGGGTGATGCCGGATCAGTGCAAGGGGTGTGCCCCACCGCTTGGTAGGCCGATGTCGAGGTTTTGACACAAGCCTGAACGCACGCGTGTCGGAGCGTTGACGGCGACTGTGTGCGCGCCGGTCAGGCGTATTCGTCCAGCAGTCTGCGGTTGCCGCGGAAACTCGCCGGGAGCGGCTGCAGGCCTTCTTTGGATCCATTTGGGCGGTCGCCACCCTGGCTGTTGCCCCGATCCCCTCCACGGCCGGTGCCGCCCTGGCCGACGTCAGCCTGGCCGAGCTGCAGGCCGTGCTGGCCGAGCATGTCGCGCAAGCGGGGCAGGCTCGCCTCGATTGCCTGGCGTACCTCGGCATGTGCGCTGCTGAATTGTGCACTCACGCGGTCGCCATCAAGTTGCACGCGCACCTCGATCGGGCCGACATGTTCGGGATTGAGGCGGATCTGGGCGTGGCCGAGACGTTGCTCCGCCATCCACGCGATCCGGGTACCGAAGCCGTCGTCGAAACCGGCGTCGGGATCGGTGGGCAGCGCCAGCGGCACCGGGGGAGTCAACGCCGACAATGTTGCGCGTAGCGGCGCGGGCGCGGGCGTGGTGGCCGCCAGGGAGAAGCTGTCTGCGCTCACGGCATCGACGGGAGCGGCGGCATCGCCGCCCGGCTTGACGGTGTCGCGCCCGGCATAGGCAATGCCGCTGGCGGCGAGCGTGGCGGGGATGGCAGGCGCTTTCGCATCGGCACTGGCGGCAGCCACGGTCGTGGCGAGCGGCGGGCCAGCGGCAAGTGGGATCGCCACAGGCGAGGGGGCCGGCAAGGCGGCTGCTGCTGCGCCGGGTTCGGTATTCGCGGCTGCGCCATTGGGCTGGGTCGCGGTGACGGTGGCCGTCAACAGCGAAGCCGGCGCGGCGGTAGCGTTGGCACGAGGGATCGCTGCTGACAACGAAGCCGGCGAGGCCGCTGCGGCTGCGCGGGATTCTGCATTCGTGGCCGCGCCATTGGCGCCGGCATGCAACTCCCAGTTGCCGGAAAGTAGCGCGAGGAACTGGGCCGGCAATTCGGTCGGTGGTGGCGCTGCCTCATCGGCCTGGTCAGTCGCGGCCGCGGTCGGCAACGGCGTTGGCACCGTCGAAATGGCATCTGCTGGGCTGGATGCAGCCAGCACGCTGGCGAAATCCTCGTGGGCGTCGGCGTCGCGATCGGCGTCCACGGATCCGGCTTCGCGCCTGCTGGTGTTGCTGGTCGGCGCCGCCCGGGTCGAACTGGCGGAAGCGCTGCGGTCCACTGCGCGCTCGGATCCGGTCTCAGTCCTTGCGCACGAATCATCGGGCGTCTCGGACCACGGCGAGGGGGCATCGTCGGGCAACGACGTGGGTGCATTCGCCTGGGTGCGCTCGGCGCGGCTGCCTGCGGCCGCCGCGCCGCTATGCGGCTGAAGCACGCCGCTCGGCAGGTCGGCTGGCGCACCCATCTTGATGCCAATCACGTCGTCGGCTCGTTCTGTTCGGCGGCGAGCGCGGCGATGCGCGCGCGGCGACCGCCGAGGTCGTCGAGCTCTCGCTGCACGTGTCGCTCGGCAACCCGCGACTCCTCGGCGCGATAGCTGTCCGCGAGCTTTTCCAGCACCTTGGTCTCACGGCTGGCCAGCAGCAGGCGCGCGCGCTCCACGTCACTCTGTTGGCGGTTCTGGTCAACGATGCCGGCCTGCTGGGTCACCGCGGCATCGAGGCGGGTGCGGAAAGCGAGCCGGTTGACCAGTAGCGCCGGGGAGATCAGCACTGATGACGGCGCGGCCGCGTATTCCTCGGCGTAGCGGCGCAACGCATCGAGTCTCTCCTGTTGTTCGGTCAGCGCGCGTTCGCGCTCTGCGACCTCACGGGCGACCGTGTCCTGGCGTTGTTGCACGACTTTGAGCAGGGGATCGAGACGTTGCGAGCGCATTGGGATCAGATCTCCACGGATATCGGCAAGTCGGGGGGCGCATCGGTGTCGTCAAGCAGCTGCGCGAGCGCGGCGCGACTGGCGTCGACGTCGGAGGATTCGGTGACGTCCTGGCTCAGGAATGCCTGGATCGCCGGCCAGCGCCCAATCGCCTCGTCGACGGCCGGATCACTACCGCGCTGGTAGGCACCAATCGCGATCAAATCGCGTTGCGCCGAGTAGGCGGCCATCAGGCGGCGCAGCTTGCGGATGCGCTCGCGCCAGGTCGGGTCGGTGATGTCCTGCATCACCCGGCTTACCGACACTTCCACGTCGATCGCCGGGTACTGGCCCGCATCGGCGATGCGCCGGGTCAGGACGATGTGGCC
>JBDSBD010000116.1:0-3814 GCA_039921765.1 Burkholderiaceae bacterium | reverse complement strand
GCGACTTGTCGAACGTGTCCTTGCCGACCGAGTCGTAGACCACCTTCACGCCCTTGCCGGCAGTGATCTGGCGCACCCGGGCGGCAAAGTCCTCGCGCCGGTAGTTGATCGTGAAGGCCGCGCCGCTGGCCGCCGCGAGCGCGCATTTCTCGTCGCTGCCGGCAGTGCCGATCAATTGCAGGCCGAGCGCCTTCGCCCACTGGCACGCGATCAACCCGACCCCGCCCGCGGCGGCATGGAACAGCACGAAGTCGCCGCTTTGCAGCCCCTCCTGCGGCAAGGTCTTGCGCAGCAGGTATTGCGCGGTCAGGCCCTTGAGCATCATCGCCGCACCGGTCTCGAACGAGATCGCATCGGGCAGCTTGACGACGCACTTGGCTGGCATCACGCGCAGCGTGCAGTAGCTGCCGGGCGGATTGCTCGCGTACGCGGCACGGTCGCCGACCGCAAGGTGCGTGACGCCCTCGCCCACCGCCTCGACAACGCCGGCGCCTTCCATGCCGAGCGCGAGCGGCGTCGCCAGCGGGTACACGCCCGAGCGCTGATAGACGTCGATGTAGTTCAGCCCGCAGGCGTGATGGCGGATGCGGATCTCACCGGGGCCGGGCTCGCCCACCGGCAGATCGACAAGGTGCATCTCTTCGACACCGCCTTGGTGCTCGATCCGGATCGTGGGGCTGGCCTGCGTCATGCAACTCTCCTGTATGGGTGGGGGGATTGCGCTATCGTGCCAGCATCTCGTTCAACCTGCTCGCGACGCGCTGCCCCACCCTGCCCATGAAACGCCTGATGACGGCCCCGAATCTCGTGCTCGCCACCCTGTGGGCCGACTGGCTCAACCAGGCCGGTGTGACCACCACAGTGCAACGTCAATACGCGAGCAGCAGTGCCGGTGAGGTGCCGCCCGATCAGACCCTGCCCGAACTCTGGGTGAGCGACGAGGTGTCGCTCGAGCATGCACGCCGTGTGCTGCACGAGTTGCGCAACCCGCGCCACCATCACTGGGCCTGCCCGGGCTGCGGTGAATTGATCGACGGGCCGTTTGAGCAATGCTGGAACTGCGGCACGGCGATGCCACCGCTGTGAACGACCGCGCTGCATGAGCGCCATCACGCCGCGCGTGGCACTGCTGATGACCCTGCCGCCCGTGCTGTGGGCGAGCAATGCAGTCATCGGCCGGCTGCTGGTGGGCAGCGTGCCGCCGCTGACCTTGAACTTCCTGCGCTGGATGATTGCCGGCCTGATCCTGTTGCCGCTCGGCTGGCGCGTGCTGCGCCGACCCGGTGCGCTCGTTCAGCGCTGGCCGGAGTTGCTCGCGCTCGGCTTGCTCGGCGTAGGCAGCTACAACTCGCTGCAGTACCTTGCGCTCGTCACGTCGAGCCCGATCAATGTGACCTTGATTGCGGCGAGCACGCCGGTCTGGATGCTGGTCGTCGGCGCACTGGTCTACGGGGTGCGCGCGACACGACGCCAGGTCGTTGGCGCGCTTCTCTCACTCGCCGGCGTGCTGCTGGTGATCGCGCGCGGCGAGTTCACCAGCCTGGCGCAGGTGCGATTCGTGCCGGGAGATCTGTACATCGTCGTCGCCGTTATCGCGTGGTCGTTCTATAGCTGGATGCTCGCGCGGCCACCGGCATCGATGCGCGGGGCGAACCGGCCCGACTGGAACTGGGCCGAATTCCTGCTCGTGCAGACGCTGTTCGGGCTCATCGGCGCGGGTGCGTCCTCGGGCGCCGAACTCGCTTGGGGTGACGCGGGCATGCATTGGAGCGCCTGGGTGATCGCAGCGCTGCTGTACATCGCCATCGGGCCGTCCATCATCGCCTACCGCTGCTGGGGCATCGGTGTGGCACTCGGCGGGCCGGCTCTGGCCGCCTTTTTCGCCAACCTGACGCCGGTGTTCGCCGCGCTGATGTCGATCGCCGTGCTGGGCGAGGCACCGCGCTGGTTTCACGCCGCGGCGTTCGTGTTGATCGCCGCCGGCATCGTGGTCTCGGCGAACCGCGCGCCAGGCTCAACGCGAGCGAGCGGCGATGCGAAGGTCTGATGAAGGGGCGACGGCGCGGGCAGCGTTGGACAGGCACGCCACGCGCGGGTCATGCCTGCGGAGTTCATTCAATGTGTTCTCGCCGCGCGTGGCTCGAGAGGGATGCGAACCCTCCGATAGCGTTAACAGGCCCTAGAACGTACCCGGGTAGACACCGCCGTCGAGCAGGATGTTCTGGCCGGTGAGATAGGCGGCGTGCACGCTGCACAGGAAGGCGCAGACCGCGCCGAACTCCTCGGCGCTGCCGAAGCGCTGCGCCGGAATCGCGGCGCGACGCGCGTTGAAGGCGGCCTCGGGCTCGGTACCCGCCTTCAGCGCACCCGCCCGCAAGGTGTTGCGCAGCCGCTCGGTGTCGAACGCACCCGGCAGCAGGCCGTTGATCGTCACGCCGCGTGCCGCAATGGGGCTGCGCGCCAGGCCCGCAACAAAACCGGTTAGGCCGCTGCGCGCTCCGTTCGACAGCCCGAGAATGTCGATCGGCGCTTTCACCGCACCCGAGGTGATGTTGACGATGCGCCCGAAGCCGCGCTCGGCCATGGCATCGATGCTGGCCTTCATCAACTCGATCGGCGCGAGCATGTTGGCATCCAGTGCACGCAGCCACTCGTCGCGGCCCCAGTGGCGAAAGTCGCCGGGCGGCGGCCCGCCGGCGTTGTTGACGAGGATGTCGATCTGCGGGCAGGCCGCCAGTGCGGCGCTGCGGCCTTCGGGCGTCGTGATGTCGCCGGCCACGCTGCGTACCTCGCCGCGCCCCAGCGCACGCAGCTCGGCGGCGGTGGCTTGCAGCACCTCGGCGCCGCGCGCCGTGATCACCACGTTCACCCCCTCCTGCACCAATGCCTTCGCGCAACCCTTGCCCAACCCCTTGCTCGCGGCGCACACCAGCGCCCATTTGCCCGCAATGCCCAGGTCCATTTTCACTACCTCCATTTCGTCAACAACCAGATACCCGCCAGCACCAGCACCGTGCCGGCCGCAATCCACACCGTGAACGGCTCACCGAGGATCAGCACACCCATCAGGATCGTCGACAGCGGCCCGATCATGCCGGTCTGCGCGACCACCGCGGCGCCGATGCGCTCGATCGCCATCATCACCATCAGCACCGGCACGAACGTGCACAGCGTGGCGTTCAGGATGGAAAGCCAGATCACCTCGGGCGCGACTGCCAGCGCACTCATCGGCCGCAGCACCACGAATTGCGCGATGCACAGCACGCAGGCCACGCTCGTGGCCAACCCGGTGAGGCGCAGCGCGCCCAGGCGCTTGACCTCCTCGCCGCTGTAGACCAGATAGATCGCGTAGCTGACCGCGCTGGCGAACACCAGCACCGTGCCAAGAACCAGGTTCGAACCTTCCAGCGTCGCCTCGTGGCCGAACACCAGCAGCACGCCGCAATAGCTGACCGCCAGTGCGAGCACTTGTTTGCGCGTGACCCGATGCCCGAACAGCAGCACGCCCAAGCCCAGCACCAGCGTCGGATTCAGGTACAGGACCAATCGCTCAAAGCTCGCGGTGACATAGACCAGGCCGGCAAAATCGAGAAAGCTCGCGAGGTAGTAGCCGCAAAAGCCCAGGCCAAGCACGACCCTCCAGTCGCGTCGCGTCAAGGGTGGCCGGCCGCGCCCGGCCCACCAGCACAAGCCCAGAAAAAGCGGCAGCGCGAACAGCATCCGGTACATGATCAGCGTGACTGCATCGACACCGTAGCGGTAGGCGAGCTTGACGATGATCGCCTTGCCGGAGAAGGCGATCGAGCCGGCCATC
>JBDSBD010000115.1:0-2903 GCA_039921765.1 Burkholderiaceae bacterium | reverse complement strand
CTCGACATCTCGCAGCTCGAATCCGGCAAGCTGCAGGTCGTGCCCGAACCGACCGAGCTGCGACCCCTGATCGACCAGGTCGGGGCACTGATGCGTGTTCAGGCGCAGGTCAAGGAGCTGAGCCTGAGCGTCAGCGTCGCGCCCGATGTGCCGCGCTGGGTCCATGCCGACGCCACCCGGGTCAAGCAAATACTCTTCAACTTGCTCAGCAACGCGGTCAAGTTCTCGCAAGCCGGCACGATCGCGCTTGAGGTCGCCGTGGGCGCGCCGGGGAAGATCGACTTCACGGTGCGTGATCCCGGCATCGGCATGGACACGGCCACACTCGAGCGGCTGTTCCAGCGCTTCATGCAAGGCGATGCCAGCGCGTCGCGGCGCCAGGGCGGCACCGGGCTGGGGCTGCAGATTTCGCGCGACCTGGCGCGCCTGATGGACGGCGACATCACCGTGCAGAGCACGCCTGGTCTCGGCAGCCGATTCACGGCATCGCTGGCGCTCGCGTCGGTGCCGGCACCCGCACCGACCGCTACGACACTGCCCCACTCACCCAGCGGCGCTGCCCCGCATCCGCTGCGCGTGCTGGTGGCCGAAGATCATCCCGTCAACCGCGCCTACCTGGAAGCGGTGCTCGTCAAGCTTGGCCATCACGCTACTTTCAGCGAAGACGGCAGCGGCGCAGTGCAGGCCGCGCAGACACAGGACTTCGACGTCGTTCTGATGGATCTGCACATGCCGGGCATGGACGGTTTCGCGGCCGCATCGGCCATCCGCGCCATGCCGTCACCACGCGGGCGCGTGCCGATCATTGCGCTCACCGCCGACGCCTTCCACGAATCGCGCGAGCAGGCCCGTCATGCCGGCATGGACGGCTTCCTCACCAAGCCAGCCCACTTGCCGCAGTTGCGCGAAGCGCTCGAACGCCATGTGGCAGGCCACGCGGCCACCGACCTCCCGGCGCCCGAGTCGGCAAGCCCGGGCGACGCTGCGTTCGATCTGGCAACCGTGGATCAGGTGCGCCAAACGCTCTCGACTCAGACCTTCGGTGCATTACTGGCCGGCTTCTTCGACGGCCACGCCAGTGCGTCGACCGAACTGCACCGCGCGCTGGGCGATGGTGCGCACGGCGAGCTGCGCAGCCGCGCCCACGCCTTGAAAGGTGCGGCGCTGAGCCTGGGGCTGCGCTCGGTGGCCAATCTGGCTCAGCAATTGCAGCACACCGAAGTGGGTACGCCAGTGGCCGAACTGCAGCGCCGCCTCGATGCGCTCGACCAGACCATCGAGCTCGTGCACGACCTGTGCGTGCAGCAGGGATTGCTGGCGGCGCGCTGAGCCTGAGTCACAGCACACACACCTACACGACCACCGGCTCGGTCTCGAGGCGGATGCCGAAACGGCCGTACACGCTCTCCTGGATCGCGCGGGCCAGGGTCATCACCTCGGAGCCGATGGCGCCGCCTCGGTTCACCAGCACCAGGGCCTGTTTCTCGTAGACCCCCGCCTGGCCGATGCTCTTGCCGCGCCAGCCGCAGGCGTCGATCATCCAGCCCGCGGCCAGCTTCACGCTGCCATCGGGCATCGGGTAGTGGACGATCTCGGGATCGCGGCCGATGATGTCTCGGCACTGCTCCACGGTCACGACCGGGTTCTTGAAGAAGCTGCCGGCATTGCCGATCTGCGCCGGATCGGGCAACTTGGCGCGCCGGATGGCGCAGATCCACTCGAAGATCTGGTGCGCGTCCGGGTGCGTGATGCCGGTCTCGGCTCGCTTTCGCTCCAGATCCACATAGCCTTGAACCGGCTGCCACGCCTTTGGCAACCGAAATCGCACCCGCGTGATGACGCTGCGCCCACTGAGCGAATGCTTGAAGACGCTGTCGCGGTAACCGAAGGCGCAGATCTCGGCGCGCAGCGTCACGCTGCGACCGGTGACCAGATCGACCGCGTCGAGCGCCTCGAAGCGGTCTTTCAGCTCGACCCCGTAGGCGCCGATGTTCTGCACCGGGCTGGCACCCACCGTGCCGGGGATCAGCGCCAGGTTCTCCAGCCCGGGCCAGCCGTTGGCCAACGTGAAGGCGACGAAGTCGTGCCAGTTCTCGCCGGCCCCGGCCTCGACGATCCAGGCGTCAATGCGCTCCTCGACGAGTCGCATGCCGCGCACTTCGACCTTGAGCACGAGCCGGGGCATGTCGCGCGTCAGGATGATGTTGCTGCCGCCACCGAGCACGAACTTCGGCGCGCGCCCGAAGCGCGGGTGATCCACGACGCGACGCACGTCGGCGCTGCTCGCGACCCGCACCAGGGTCCGCGCCACGGCCGGCAGCCCGAAGCTGTTGTAGGGCTTCAGGTTCACGCCCGACTCGATGTGCAGGTCCGTCGCCGGATCCATCCTGGACGTGGCGTTGTCCTTCTCGGCAGGCGGGCTTGGCGTCGCACGCTTGTGGTTCATCCTACAATTTTCGCTGATCTGCCTTCTTCTCATTGGATGCCACCATGCCAAGCTTCGATACCCTGCTAGAGCCCAACCTCGTCGAGGTGCGCAACGCGGTCGACCAGACCGCCAAGGAAATCGGCACGCGCTTCGACTTCAAGGGCTCGTCGGCGAAGGTCGAGTTGAAGGACAAGGAGATCACGGTCTGGGCCGACAGCGAGTTCCAGATCGGTCAGGTGCTCGACATCCTGATCGCCAAGCTGACCAAGCGCAGCGTCGATATCCGCTTCCTCGACCGCAGCGCCAAGATCGAGAAGATCGGTGGCGACAAGGTCAAGCAGCCGATCGTCGTCAAGAGCGGCATCGATAGCGAGACCGCGAAGAAGATCCAGACCTTTGTCAAGCAGAGCAAGATGAAGGTGCAGGCCGCGATCCAGGGCGACGTGGTGCGCGTGACCGGCGCCAAGCGCGATGA
>JBDSBD010000114.1:0-5841 GCA_039921765.1 Burkholderiaceae bacterium | reverse complement strand
GCCTCAGCGCCGCCGGCTTCCTTCACCATCTTGACCACGTTGTCAGTGAAGGCCACCAATCGCGGCAGCAACTCCGATGCGAACGTGACCGCAACGCCGCCCAGCATCGCCTTCATGCGCGACAAGTTGTCGTTGAATTGCTCAGCCTGCTGGCCTGCCGTCGTGCTCAGGACAAGCCCGAGTTTCTCGGCATCCATGAACGCCGCTTGCAAGCCCGCGCTGCCATCCTTCAACATCGGGATAAGGTTCTGGAAGCTGCGCCCGAATACTTCCATGCCCGCCGCCATGATCTCCGGCGAACCTTTGAACTGCTGGAACTTGTCGGCGAAGTCCGTGAACACGTCCGTCGTGTTGCGCAGCGAGCCATCGGCGTTCTTCACGCTGATACCCAACTGGTCGAAAATCTTGGCATGCGCGCTCGTTTCCGTCAGCGCCATGTATTGCGCTTTCGCCAGCTTGCCCATCGCGCCGGTCAAGTCTTGCATCGACACATCGGCCAGGCTCGCCGCATGTGCCAGCTTGCTGAATTCTTCAGTGGGCATGTTCGCCCGCTGTGCCGCCTTGGACATGTCATCCATGCGGTTGATCGCGCTGCCAATCGCCGCCGTCGCAATCCCCACGCCAGCAGCAAGCGCAATGCCAATGGCCTTACCGGCTGCATCGAAGCTGCGTGCGATCGACTTGGCTTCCTTGTCCGCGATGCGAGCGGCGCGGCCCGCATCGCTCTCGAACGCGCCGGCCTTCAGCAACAGGTCAACGGTCAGCGAGCCTAGACTTCTGGCCATGCTTACTCCAAAGAAAACGCCCGCCGGAGCGGGCTATCGCAAAAAGGATTCAAAGATCGACATTGCTTCGTCTTCATCCGGTTGCGGATAAAGCATGTCGCAGTAGTCGCGGAAGGATTGCTTCGTGCCGCTCGCGCTATGTGCCGCCGTTGTGTACGCGATCAGCGCAGCCGGCTTCAGGTGAAGCGACACCGGGTCCATCGGGTTGCGGCGGTGGAACTCCCACCACCGCAGGAACTCCATCCTGCTCATCGTGGCCTTGAGATAGGCCACGGGTTGCCTGAAGTGACAGGCGAGGACTCGCCAGAACCAGTCCTCGCCCTTTTGCCTTAGCCGTTTCCCTCGGCGTCCGCACCCTCGCCATCGAAGCCGTTGGTCTTCATCACCAGCTGCTCAAGGTCACGTGCGACCTTCGGCTTCAGGCTGCCTGCCGTGCCCTTGTTGAACACGATGCCGCCTTCGGGATCACGCACCGCAGCCGCGATCAGCTCGGCACGGTCATAACCTTCCTTGCGCCCGATGATCTTGCGGAACTCGGCATCGGGAAGTTCGATGATTGCCAGCGGAACAACCGCATCGCCAATCGTGAAGTCCACGGGATTCAGTTGCTCATTGACGCATGCGCCGCCGGCCTGCAATGCAGCCAACGCGCTATTGATTGAAGTCTTTGCCATCTCGCCGTACTCCTAAAAAAGAACCCGGCAAGCAAGGGCGCGACACGGCGAAACGCCGCGCTTATCCCTGCCCGCCGGGTAACTGGGTCAACGCTCGCCGTTGGGTCTAATCAGGGAGCCTTGGTGACCGTACGCGGGCCGCTGCCCTTGATCGTGATCGTGGCGCGCCAGACATCGTTGTCCTGCATCTGCAGGGCGAAGTTCTTGATGTAGCCAGAGAACTTGATGTTGTCCACGGTTGTCACGGCAGCGAACGCTGAAGCGGTCACGGTCGGCGCTGTGGCCGCAGCGGTCTCGCTGAGCGGTGCAAGTACCAGGAACTGCGTCAGAGCGCCGGACTGGTACAGGGTTTCGATGGCGTCGTGATCGGTTGCGTCGTAGATCACTTCCATGCTGGTCTCGCCAGTGGCCTTGCGGCCTGCGACGAACTGGTCGAAGTCGTCATCCCAGTGGGACACGTCGATGTCCGATGCAGCCGCATCCGGAACGCCGGCTTGGCGCACAGCGAGGATCTTCGTGGCAGCGGTCGGGCCGGTCACCACGTAAACGGAAGTGTGCTTGGTCTTTGTCGCGTTGGTCATTGCGGTTTCCTCTTTTCGGGGTCATAAAAAAACCCCGCGGAGGCGGGGTGTTGAGCCACTGAAACGCCTATCGCTTCAGTTGGATTTCGATGTCGAACGACATCCGATACCGCTTCGTCTCAGGGTCTCGGTCGCTCGGGTTGTAATTGGTCAGGTCGCCGATGGTCTCCAGCGAATCGCGCACGGCCATTGCAACGGCCTTCGCGCTGGCTGCGGTATCGGCCCAGCAGTCCACTTGCACGGTCATCTCATCGGCAGCGGGCTTGTCCGACATGCTGGAATGCGCGAAGCCGCCGACCATGAACCACGTCACGTAGGGACGCGGCACGTCCGCAGGCGCTTCACCGAACGGGTACACACGCGATGCGCCACCAGCACCCAGCACGGCGGAGCACGCCGCATCGGTCGATAGCAGGGTGAAGATCGGCGGCAGCATCAGCGCTTCCTCAGTTTCTTGGCGGCGCGGTCAATGCCGGCGCGAAGTTCGGCGACGATCACGTTCAAGGCATCCTCTTTGCGCGACTCGAATGCAGGGCGCAGGAAGGGTTGTGCTTTCATTTTCTCGGTGCCGAACTCCAGGAATTTCCAGTAGTACGCATTTCCATCCACTTGATAGGTCTTGCCCGCACGCTGGCGGCCACGGTTGCGCTTCGTGTTGGCGTAGCGCTTGGACTTGCCGCGCCTCACGCCTACCCAAAAATGCTCAGTCGCGCCGACCAGTTGCGGCTTGGAATCCCGGCTGGTCGCAATCTGCGACGCCATGAAACCGGACGCACGCGGCGCATTGTTAATTGCCAGGTCGCGGATCACGTTCGCGCCCTTGCGCAGCGCAGCCTTCGCAGGTCCGCCACACTTCGCGCCGACTTCAGCCGGCAGCTTCTTCAGCGCATCGAGGACGCCTTCCAGCCCCTCGACGTGGAAGGACTCCTTACCCATTCGACACGCCGCCACTGGTCATCAGCGTGATGTGCCGGCGCGCAGTCGGATCTGGCAATACCGCATTGATCGCGTACACCTTGCCGTCAAACAGAACGCGCATTGTGTCCAGCACGCCCGGCATCCAACGGATCGCCATGCGCGCCTGCGTCTCGCCCTGCGTCTCGCCCGCCGACATGAACTCACGGCCAGACAACGGCACAACCGATGCCGGTACGTCGGCTGCGAAGTCCGACCAGCCCGACTCCGATTCGCCATCAGGCCCGCGCACCTCGCCCGGCGATTGCAGGGTGATGCGGTGGCGGAAGTCCTGCGCGATCACTTCTTCGCCGCTGCCTTCGGTTCCGGCTCATCGCCTGGACGGTATGCAGCATCACCCGCCTTCACCAGTTCTGCCGCTTGATCCGTGGTCACGCGCATATGCTCGCCGATATGGATCGGCCGGCCAGCCTGTTTCATCGGGCGCAATGCCCGCACCTTGATCGTCTTCATGCTCACACTCCCAGGTTGATACGGTGGGGGAAGGCCATGCCGTAGGCTGCATCACGCAGCTTTTCAGCGTTGGCCGGGTCGGCTTCGTAATCGGCTTGCACACGGAACTTGATCGCCGACTGCATCACTTTCGGAACGGTGCCTGGCGCGGTGGTGAACTCCACGCGGCGCATCAGCAAACCGCCGCCGATCAGGTTGCGGTCGGCGTCAAATTGGAACGGGGACAGCGCCGACCATGTATCGCCGGCCAGCACATCGACGCCGGTCACAGTCGCAGGAGCTAGCGGCAGCCGATCCAGCGGGCCGATGTAACGATAATCCGCCGTCGCCAATGCCAGGCCAGTCACAAGCTCCAGGTATTCCCGCGCCGCCGTGATCAGGGCTTGGATCAGCCCATCGTCCGCGTTGTGGAACACGCGCAGATGCGCCTTGGCATCGGCAAGCGATACCGGCTCAGTCGCGGCTTGGGTGACGGTGATCAGCATTTACTTGGCCTTTTTCTTGGCCGACTTTGGAGCTGCCTTGTTCGCAGGCTCGGTGGCCATCTTGTTCTCGGGCGCTTTCGCCATCTTTTCGGCAGGTGCTTTGTTGCCGCCAGCACGCTCGACCAGGCCGTTGCGCTCAAGATCGCGGACGCGCATCTCTCCAGCTTTGATCTTGTCGCCGTTGTCCACCATCGATCCGCCATTGAGAAATGGCTTCAGTACTTTCACTTCGATTTCATCAGTCATAAAAAGACAGGCCCGGTTGCCCGGGCCTGCTCCGTTACGTGGGATTGCCGGCCAATTACGGCGCCGGGACAGCCGGGAAGGTGCCGTAAACGAAGGACTCGGGGCGATACACCGCCAGAGCCAAGCGTTCCTCGGCACGGATCGTCACGCGGTTCGTGCGGAAGTTGTCGCCATCTTCGGTCGAGACCTCGACAGCCGCTTCCTCGCGGTCGAACACCTGTGCACCCATGTCGAACGCGCCGACCAGGAACTTGCCAGCGGCAATGGCCGTGGTGTCGATCACCGGCAGGCGCATCATCCGCGGCTGCGCGCCGTCCATCACATTCAGGTACACGTAATTTCCGGTGCTGTCCTTGGTCAGGTACACGCGCTCGAAATCATCCGGGTGCATCACGATGCCGGTGGCCCGGTATTCCGCGACACGTACCTGGGTGATCGCGTGGCTGATCACATCGATCGAGGTGTCGCCGGTCTTGGTGCGGCCGATGGCGTAGGCGGTCGCCTGCGGGATGATGCCCAACAGATTGCTGCCGGTGCCGTCGCCAGCGAGGATCTGATTTTCCTCGACGTACTTCAGGCCGTAGATCGCGCGGCCGTTGATGTAGCTCTGCAGCAGCGGAATATCCGCCAGAACCTGCTTGGCCGCACGGAACCAATGGGCGATGGTCTTGACCGCCGTGGTCTTCTCTTCGATTGACAGATCAGACTGCGCCTTGAGCCCGCCCTCGGCCTGCGTGGCCGCCATATTCTGGAATCCGGACTCCTGCAGGTATTCGATCGAGCTTTGCGACGTACGTCCCGGCATGATCAGGTCGCGGATCGTGAACGGACGCTCCGGGCCGTGGAACACGCCTGGCACGCGGGTTGCGGTCGCCGCACTGCCAACGCCGCCGGTACCGGTGGTCGCGCTGGTGATATCTGTGACAGCCTTGAAGCCCATCCGCGCGATGCCGCGGCCCTTGCTGGTCAGGGCTTTGAAGTCGTCCGAATCGGTGAGCTGCTCGCCGTAGGACTTCTCGGCGATACTTTCATCAGCACCGGCACGGCGGGCGAGCTTCTGCTCGACTTCAATCAGTCTTGCGGTGAGATCGTTTCCGCCCTTGGACAGCAATTCCAAGGCGCCCTTGGTATCGGCCATGATCTTGCCGTGCTCGGCAATTTCAGAGTTGGCCTTTTCGGCGAATGCCTTGATTTCTTCGTCGCGCTGCGAAAGCGCGTCGAGGACGTTCTTCAGTTCCAGCTGGTCGTCGGCACGGTCGCCGGCTTCCTTGCGCTGCATTGCGCCGCGAACGGCGGTGGTCAGAGTATTGCGTTGCATGATGTTTCCTCTATTTCGGGAGTGAGAAGCCGCTGATCCGATTGACCAGGGTCTTGATGTCGTTCGCCGTCTCGCTCCCGGACTCACTCCGGTCGAGCAGGTGCTTCAATCCGCGATTGGCGATCACCGCGGATTGAGTTTTCGAGAAGCCTGCCTCGCGCAGGAGCTGCTCAAATTCGGGTAGGTTTGGAAGTCCGCCGTGTGCCAACTTCGACTTGATTGCATCGACCCGGGCGTCGTCATTGGCCGGGAATGTGACCAGGCTGATTTCCACCAGGTCCAGTCGCTTCAAAGTGCGGATGCCTGTCTTCTGGTCGAAGCTGT
>JBDSBD010000113.1:0-3178 GCA_039921765.1 Burkholderiaceae bacterium | reverse complement strand
CCCGCGCCGAAGGCGCTGGCACAGGTGGCCGCGCCATCGATGGCGAGCTACGGAGAGCGTCCGGAGCAGCGCGTGCCGATGAGTCGTCTGCGGGCACGCGTCGCCGAGCGCCTGCTGCAGTCTCAATCGACGAACGCGATCCTGACCACGTTCAACGAAGTGAACATGGCACCGGTGATGGAGATGCGCAAGCGCTTCCAGGAGAAGTTCGAGAAGGAGCACGGCGTGCGCATCGGCTTCATGAGCTTCTTCGTGAAGGCGGCGGTCGCGGCGCTGAAGAAGTACCCGATCATCAACGCGTCGGTCGACGCCAACGACGTCGTGTACCACGGCTACTTCGACATCGGCATCGCGGTCGGCTCGCCCCGCGGTCTCGTGGTGCCGATCGTGCGCAACGCCGACCAGCTGAGTTTTGCCGACATCGAGAAGAAGATCGCCGAGTTCGGCAGGAAGGCCGGCGAAGGCAAGCTCACGCTCGACGATCTGACCGGCGGCACGTTCTCGATCAGCAATGGCGGCGTGTTCGGCTCGATGCTTTCCACCCCCATCATCAACCCGCCGCAGTCGGCCATTCTCGGCGTGCATGCGACCAAGGACCGTGCCGTGGTCGAGAACGGCCAGATCGTGGTGCGCCCGATGAACTACCTGGCACTCAGTTACGACCACCGCATCGTCGATGGCCGCGAGGCCGTGCTCGGGCTGGTGGCGATGAAAGAAGCGCTGGAAGATCCGGCGCGCCTTCTCTTTGACATCTGACGCCGTGGAGCCCCTCGTCCGGCGAGGCCCAGGCAGCGGCCCGGCGCTCGGCCCGCTTCGCGTCTTACAACCGACCGTTCACTCATGAGCAAAACATTCGACGTCGTCGTCATCGGCGGTGGCCCTGGTGGCTACATTGCGGCCATTCGGGCCGCACAACTCGGCTTCAACACCGCCTGCATCGACGAGTGGAAGAACGACAAGGGCGGCCCCGCGCCCGGCGGCACCTGCACCAACATCGGCTGCATCCCGAGCAAGGCGCTGCTGCAGTCGAGCGAGAACTTCGAGCATGCCGGCCTGCATTTCGCGGACCACGGCATTGGCCTCACGAACCTCAGCATCGACGTGGCAAAGATGCTGGGTCGCAAGGATACGGTGGTCAGGCAGAACAACGAAGGCATCCTGTACCTGTTCAAGAAGAACAAGGTTGCGTTCTTCCATGGGCGTGGCTCGTTCGTGAAAGGCACGGGTGCGAGCGAGGCGTCCGCTTACGAGATCGCGGTCGATGGCGCCGAGCCCGAGACGCTGAGCGCCCGTCACGTGATTGTCGCCACCGGCTCGATTCCGCGCGCGTTGCCAGGGGCAGCCTTCGACGAAGACCGCATCCTCTCCAACGACGGTGCGTTGCGCATTCCGACGGTGCCCAAGCGGCTCGGAGTCATCGGCTCGGGCGTGATCGGCCTGGAGATGGGCTCGGTTTGGCGCCGCCTGGGCGCCGACGTGACGGTGCTCGAGGCGCTCCCGACTTTCCTCGGCGCAGTCGACGCGCAGGTTGCCAAGGAAGCATACAAGGCGTTCACCAAGCAGGGCCTGAAGATTCAGCTCGGTGTGAAGATCACGGAGGTCAAGGCCGGCAGTGGCAAGAGCGCTGGCGTCACGGTGGCCTATCTGGATGCGGCCGGCAAGACGCAGGCACTTGAGTGTGATCGGCTCATGGTCTCGATCGGCCGCGTGCCGAACACGACCGGACTGAACGCCGAGGGTGTGGGCTTGAAGCTTGACGAGCGCGGCTTCGTCGCGGTTGATGACGACTGCAAGACCAATCTGCCCAATGTATGGGCGGTGGGCGATGTGGTGCGTGGCCCGATGCTCGCGCACAAGGCCGAGGAGGAAGGCGTGGCGGTGGCCGAGCGGATTGCGGGACAGCACGGCCACGTCGACTTCAACACCGTGCCATGGGTGATCTACACCTCGCCCGAGATCGCCTGGGTCTGCCAGAACGAACAGCAATTGAAGACCACGGGCCGTGCCTACAAGGCCGGCAGCTTCCCGTTCATGGCCAACGGACGCGCGCGCGCACTGGGCGACACCACGGGATTCGTGAAGGTTCTGGCCGACGCGAAGACCGATGAGATTCTCGGTGTTCACATCGTCGGGCCACTGGCGTCCGAGCTGATCGCCGAGGCCGTGGTGGCGATGGAGTTCAAGGCTTCGGCAGAGGACATCGCACGCATTTGCCATGCCCACCCGAGTCTGAGCGAAGCGACCAAGGAAGCCGCGCTCGCGGTGGACAAACGCAGTCTGAACTTCTGAGCGCGGGCTTGCAGCGCGCTGTGTCGGTCCGCGAACTGTTCGAGGCGACGCTGGCCGAGCGTGGCTTCGTGGCCGACCCGGCGCAACTGCACGCGCTCACCGCACTCGAGCGCTGCGAGACCGAGTGGGCCGACTACAAGGCACGCCGCTCCAACGCGCTCACCAAACTGATTGCGCGCCCACCCATCCCGCGCGGCGTCTACATGCACGGTGGCGTCGGGCGCGGGAAAAGCTTCCTGATGGATTGCTTTTTCAACGCAGTCCCGTTGACGCGCAAGACCCGGCTGCATTTTCACGAGTTCATGCGCGAGGTTCATCGCGAGCTCGTCGATCTGCAAGGCATCGTGAATCCATTGCAGGAGCTGGGTCGTCGCATCGCGCGGCGCTATCGGTTGATCTGCTTCGACGAGTTCCACGTTTCAGACGTGACCGATGCAATGATCCTGCACCGGCTGCTCGAATCCATGTTCGATCACCGGGTCAGCATCGTGACGACCTCCAACTTCCATCCCGATGCGCTGTACCCGAACGGTCTGCACCGAGACCGCATCCTGCCCGCCATCGAACTGCTGAAAGCAAGGCTCGAAGTGATCAGCGTCGACAACGGCATCGACTATCGCCAGCTCACGCTCGAGGAAGTGGGGCTGTACCAAACGCCGCTGGGGCCCGAATCCGAAGCCGCGATGAATGTGATCTTCGAGCGTCTTGCCGAGGCTCGCGACGAAAGTCCATTGCTGCGCATCGAACACCGCGAGATCCGCGCGCGTCGGCGTGCCGGCAGTGTGGTGTGGTTCGATTTCAATGAGCTCTGCGGTGGACCGCGCTCGCAGAACGACTACCTTGAGCTCGCCAGCCAGTTTCACACCCTGATGCTCTCGGGCGTGCCGCA
>JBDSBD010000112.1:0-5038 GCA_039921765.1 Burkholderiaceae bacterium | reverse complement strand
GACCTTGGTCGGCACATGGCCGAACGGCAGGCCGGTCAGGATCGGCGTCTTGGTCAGGCTGCGCAGGTGCGCGACCGTGGTCTTCAGCGAGTAGCCGCGATCCAGCGGCGACTTGCGAAAGTCGGTGAAGGCGCCGAGCACGATCGCCTTCTGCGCGTCGAGTACGCCGGCCTGGTGCAGTTGCAGCAGGCCGCGCTCGATGCGGTACGGGTGCTCATTCACGTCTTCGAGAAACAGCACGCCGCCCTTGATGCGTGGCCAGTGCGGTGTGCCGAGCAGCGAGTTGACCATGCACAGGTTGCCGCCCCACAGGATGCCACGCACTTCGATGCCGTCGAAGCCGGGTTCGGTGCGAAAGCCGACCGCCTCGAGCTCGCCGTTCATCGCTTCGACAAAGCAGGCCTGCGTCACCTCGTCGACGGCTTCGACCGTTTTCTCGCCGTGCTCGCCGGCCTCCCGACCGAAGTCGTAGCAGGCCATCGGGCCGGCCCAGGTGACCGTGCCGACGCCGCGCTTGGCGTGCGCGAGCAGCCCGAGTTGCAGCGCGGTCAGGTCGCTGTGCCCGACCCAGCGCGTACCGCGCTCGATGCTGCGCACGATCAGCGCCCAGTCGATCCGCTCGAGCAGCCGCGTCAGGCCGTAGCCGCCGCGGGCGGCCAGCGCCACGCCGGGCGCGCGCTGCGCCACCCGGTGCAGCGCCGCGAGGCGCGTGTCGTCGTCGCCGGCGAAGCGCTGGTGCCTGGCCAGTGCCGACTCATCGATCGAGACATCGAAACCCCAGTCATCGAGGCGTTTCGCGGCCCGCTTCAGGGGCGCGGCGTGGGCGAGCACGCCCGCGGGGGAAAACAAGGTCAACGAGGTCATCAAGTCACTCATGGAAAGCGAGGCAGCGCGTCAAGCTCGCTCGCCTCGCCGGTGGGGATGTCGGCGCTGGCGCCGTCATTCGTGAAGGGCCCGCCGTCGGCGCCGCTTCCCGTATCCAGCCGCACCGCGCCGCGGCGCCGCCGATACTGCTCGCGCCGTTCGGCGAAGAAGTCTCGCAACAGCTGGGCGCACTCGTCGGCGAGCACACCGCCTTCGAGCGCGGTGTGGTGGTTGAGCAGCGGCTGCGCGAACAGGTCGAGCACCGACCCGGCGGCGCCGGTCTTCGGGTCCGCCGCACCGAACACGACGCGCTTGAAACGCGCGTGGAGCAGCGCCATCGCGCACATCGCGCAGGGCTCGAGCGTCACATAGATCTCGCATTCGGGCAGCCGGTAGTTCGAGAGCAGCGTCGCGGCGTGGCGCAACGCGACGATCTCGGCGTGCGCGGTCGGGTCGTGGCCGGTGATCGGGCGGTTGTAGCCGGTTGCGATCACCTGGGCGCCGCGCATGATCACCGCGCCGACCGGCACCTCGCCGACCAGCCAGGCGTTGTGCGCCTGGTCAAGGGCGATGCGCATCGCCTGCTCGTCGGCAACGCGGGGGTCCGGAGCAGGCAGCGACAGGGGCGGCGCGACGGGCGTCACTGGTCGGCCTGCTTCTGGAGCGCCGCGGCGCCCTGCTCGAGCGCCTTGGCCACATCGTCCTGGACCTTGCGCTGCAGTTGCCGAGACTGCTCGCGCACGTTGCCGCTGGCCGCGAACGCGGGCACACCGGCAGCCGCGGCCGCCGCCGGCGCGACCGATGGCGCCACCGCCTGCAACTGGCGTGCCGCGAGCAGGCCGACCACGGCAAGTGCCACCAGCAGGGAAACGATGCCGAACAGGGCTTTCATGGGTTCACATTCGTGGGCTCGGATGCACCGCGTGCGCTCGAGGGCGCCGCAGCTCGGGCAGTTTACCGAAGCCGCGGAGCGTGCCGTCCACAGGGCCTCGCGATCTTCCGCCCGGGCGCAAGGCGCGCTGTGCCAGCTCGAACGTGCCGGGAAGGTCGGCCGACGAGGTCGGCTCAGCGATCGAGCCGCGCTCTCAGACCGCTCAGCCGGCGGGTGCGCCGCAGGCTCGCCGTCGCCAGTTGCCCCGGGTCACTCGCCACCAGCGTGAAAGCGCGCTGCGCTCGTGTGATGCCGGTGTAGACCAGCTCGCGCGTCAGGACCGGCGAATCCTCATTGGGCAGCACCAGCACGACGTGCTCGAACTCCGAGCCCTGGCTCTTGTGGACCGTCATCGCAAACGCGGTCTCGACATCCGCCAGCCGGCCCGCCGACACGGAGCGCAACTCGCTGCCATCCAGGAAGTACACGCGCAACTGCTCTGTGCCACCGGGTGCCCCGAGCGCCACACCGATGTCGCCGTTGAAGACACCCAGCGCGGCGTCGTTGCGCGTCACCATCACGGGCCGGCCTTCGTACCAGTCGCTGCGTCGCTGCAGCAGCCCCCGGTTCATCAACGCGCGCTCGATCGCCGGGTTAAGCCCGGCCACGCCCCACGGCCCGTCACGCACTGCGCACAAGACCCGGAAGCGATCGAACTGACGCAGCAGCGCCCTGGCCCAGGCGTCGAAGCCCGAGGCCTCGGTGGGGCGCAGTGCCAGCGCTTCCAGGTAGGCGCGATACCCGCCCCCAGCCCCCGTGCGCCCCTCGACCGCCAGCGTCCGAATGACACCCGCGTCGCGCGCCTCGATCAGCGCCAAGTCCTGCCCGCCCGGCTCGCGCAGCACCGCCAGGGCGGCGGCGCCATCGCCCCGGTTGACCGCCAGCGCCAGTTGCCCGATCGGGCCGCTGAAGCGTCGACTGTGGCGCAGCGTGACCGTTTGCTGAGCGAGATCGGGGCCGAAGTCGGCCTCAGACGCGGGCAGCGCCTGCCCCGTCAGCTCGTGCACCCATTGCAAGGTTTCAGAACCGTATCCGTGGGCCGGTTCTTCGCGTGCCCCGGCCTGGCACAGGTCGCCCATCACCGCACCCGCCTCCACCGAGGCGAGCTGGTCCTTGTCGCCGAGCAGAATCAGCCGGGCGGTGGATGGCAGTGCATCGAGCAACGCGGCCATCATTTCCAGGTGGATCATCGACGCTTCGTCGACGAAGAGCAGGTCGAGGTCGAGCGGATGGGCCGCGTCGTGCCGGAAGCGCCGCGTCCCTGGGCGGGCACCGAGCAGGGAGTGCAGGGTGCGGGCCGGTCCGAGCTGGGCGGCCCAGGCGTCAAACGGCGACGCAGCGCCGAGTTGTGCGCGCAGGCCTTGCAAAGCGGTGTCGATGGATTGGCGCAGGCGCGCCGCCGCCTTGCCGGTCGGCGCAGCCAAGGCCACCCGCAGGGGTTGCGGCGCCGCATGCAGCGCCTGCAACAGCACCAGCAGCCGCGCCGCGGTGTAGGTCTTGCCGGTGCCCGGCCCCCCCGTGATCAGAGTCAATCGGCCTCGCAGCGCCAGTGCGCCTGCGACCTTCTGCCAATCGGTCCCGGCCGGTTCGACTTCTGCCGCCGCAGACGCGCCGCTTGGGGCGAAGAGCCGGTCGAGCCAGACCCTGGCCTGATCCCGGTTCAGGCGCGCAATCGCATCGACAGCCGCACCGTTGGCCTGCGCGCGTGCGCGCACCTGCGCCGCCACCCGGGACTCATAGCGCCAGTAGCGCCGCAGGTAGAGCCGATCGCCGGACAACACCAACGGCGACGAACCTGCAGCGTCCGCAGACTCGAACTGCAAGACGGTTCGACCACCCCACGCCGCCTGCGCCGCCGTGGCGTCGGCCGGCCAGTCTGCAAAGGCGCCGGCGAGCTCGGACTCGGCCGGCTCGGGCCAACCCAGCACCCCCAGAGGGTTGCGTGCCATCTCACCCAGAGGCAGGCAGCTGTGGCCCCGACCCTCGAGCTGGGCAAGCAGTGCGGCAGCGAGCACGAGGCTGGCCGGGGCTTCGCGGTCGAGCTCATGCACGAACCTTGCAAAGGCCATGTCGAGTGCACGCAGCCAGCCCGCGGCACGCCAGCGGCCCAGCCGCTCCAGCAGGTCGGCCGGCGTCACGCGGCCACTCCAGCCGAGCCGGGGCTTGGCGTCAACATCGCCTCCAGCCCGTCGATCAGGCCCATCGGGGGCGGCAGGTGGAAACAGCCCGCGCTGGCACTGTGCACGCCGCGCAGGAAAAAGTAGACGGCACCGCCCAGGTGCCGAGTCGGGGCATAGGCCGCACCGAGCCGCAGCCTGAGCAGCCGGTGCAGGGCGAGCAGGTACAACGCCGCCTGCACGTCGTAGCGGTGCTCGAGCATCGCGCCCTCCATCGCCGCCTGGGTGTAGTCGGCGTCGCGTGCGCCCAGGACGTTCGACTTGTAGTCCAGCACCCAGTAGCGCCCGCCGTGCTCGAAGACGAGGTCGGCGAACCCCATCAACATGCCGCGCAGCGCGCGCTCGGGCAACTCGGGTCGAGGTCGGCCGGGCAGGACCTGCTGGCGGCACAGCTCGTCCACGCCGCGCGCGCGCAGGCCATCACTCGGAAACCAGAACTCCATCTCGGGCAGCACGCCGGCGAGCCCGGCGAGCGGCGCGCCCAGCGCCGGAATCGGCGTCGCGCAGACACGCCGCAGCCACTCGGAGACGTCGTCCGCGCGATGCCCCCAACCCTGACGCTCGCAGCGCCCGATCAGCGCCTGCTGCAATGACGCGGAGTCGTCCAGTGCAAAGCCTTCACCCGCCAGCCATTCGAGCAGGCCATGCAGGAAGTTGCCGGCGAAGGCGCCGCGGGGAAAGCGGTGCCAGGGCACGTCGGCGGGCCGCCGGAGTTCGGCCGCACCCGCGTCGGTCTCGCTCGGCTCATCGTCTCGCAGCACGCGCAGCGGCACGCCCACCGAGCCCGCCTGCAGCGTGCGCCCGACATCCCGCACGAGCGCCGAGTAGCTGCTGATTGACCAGAGGCGATCGAAACGGGCCTCGTAGGGTGGCGCAATCGTCAATGCGGGCAACGCCTCGCGCGGCTTGAGCCGGGTCGCGCGCGGCAGCGACGAACCCGGGTCCAGCTCCGGCGCGTCGACCCCGACGTCCACGCCCGAATCGGCCAGGGCGTGCACATCCTGGCCGATCTGCGCCGGGGTCACGGGCTTGGTGCCGGACAGCAGATAGCCGATGGCGCTGCGGT
>JBDSBD010000111.1:0-4805 GCA_039921765.1 Burkholderiaceae bacterium | reverse complement strand
CGCGAGCAGCAACGCGCCCGAGCATTGCGCTCAGATCAGCTGGCGCAGCGGGTCGAGCTGCAATCGGTCGAGGAGCGTGTGACCGCTCGTCGATCCATCCGCCTGGGCCCGCGTGTACAGACCGCTGCCGAAGAGCACCGCATCGGCCTCGTTGGCGAACGCGAGCGGCTGCTGGGCCTGCACGGTCAGGCCGTTCATCGACGTGACGTGGCTCGATGGGCTCGTGATCTGCGCGCTCCAGCCCTGCGGCTTCAACCGGTTCAGCAGGCCGAGCGCGATGAACGAATCGAGCTCGTCGAAGCCGTCGAAGGTGAGGATCGCGATGCGCATCGCCCGCCGCGTCCGATGTCGTCGGTCCACAGGCCGCTACTCTTCCAGCAGCGAGCGCAGCATCCAGGCGGTCTGCTCGTGCACCGTCAGGCGCTGGGTCAGCAGGTCGGCGGTGGGCTCGTCACCGGCCTTGTCAACGAGCGGAAACAAGGTGCGCGCGGTGCGTGCCACCGCCTCGTGGCCCTCCACCAGGATGCGCACCATCTCCATCGCCTTCGGGGGTGAGGCTGGTGCATCCTGGATCGACGCGAGCGCGCTGAACTGCGCATACGAGCCCGGTGCCGCGTGGCCGAGCGAGCGGATGCGCTCGGCGATCGGGTCGACCGAGTTCCACAGTTCGGTGTACTGCCCCATGAACATCAGGTGCAGCGTGTTGAACATCGGCCCGGTCACGTTCCAGTGGAAGTTGTGGGTGGTCAGGTACAGCGTGTAGGTATCGGCCAGCAGATGACTCAGGCCGCCGGCAATGGCGCCACGGTCGGCCGCGCTGATGCCGATGTTGATGTTCGAGCCGCGCGCCGGCGGGGTTGTCTTCTTTGCCATCAGGATGCTCCAGTCGGAAACTTCAGCGCTCAATGTAGCGCAGGCGCGCGGCGCCGGCGCATCCGCACGGCCAGGTGACGCTGAGGCCAACGCGCAACTGCATACAACGCCGCCACCAGCGGCCTACACTTCGGCTGCACACGGGGGTGTTCGGTATGACCGCGCAGCAGGAAATACGCTTCTGCAAGAGCTCCGACGGCGTCGATCTCGCGATGGCGCTCTATGGGGCCGGGCCGGCGCTCGTCAAGGCCGCGACCTGGCTGACGCATGTCGAACTCGACCACACCAGCCCGTTCGACCGGGCGCTGATCAACGAGTTCGCGCCGCATTTCCGCTACGTCACCTACGATGCGCGCGGCTGCGGCCTGTCGCAGCGCCGGGTCGAGGATATTTCGCTCGACGCCTGGGTCCGGGATCTCGAGGCGGTGGTCGATGCGCTCGAGTTCCCGACCTTTCCGCTGCTGGGCATCTCGCAGGGCGCCGCGATCGCGGTGGCCTATGCCGCCCGGCACCCCGAACGGGTCACTCAGTTGATCCTGCTGGGGGGCTTCGCGACCTCGTACTTCACCTCTTCACGGGCCGACCCGAAGGTGATCGAGGAGGCCGAGACTCTGCTCAAGCTCGTCGAGCTCGGCTGGGGCAGCGCTCAGCCATCGTTTCGACAGGTGTTCGTTTCGCGGTTCCTGCCCGACGCCAGCGCCGAACAGCGGCGCGGCTTCGACGCGCTGCAAAAAGCCACGGCCGCACCGGAGATGGCCGTGCGGTGCCTGCGCGCGATGTTCAGCGTGAACGTCAAGGCGCTCGCCGCGCAGGTCCGTTGCCCGACGCTCGCGCTGCATGTGAAGGGCGACCAGATCACCTCCTTCGAACAAGGGCGCCGGCTGGCGGCGCTGATTCCGGGCGCGCGCTTCGTGCCACTCGAAGGCAACAACCACATCCCGTTCGAGGATGAGCCGGCCTGGGCCGCGTTCGTGCAGCAGATGCGAGCCGTTCTGGGCACCGAGGTGCGGCCGATCGCCGCCGCGTTGACGCCGCGGCAGCGCGAGGTGCTGCAGCGCGTCGCCTTCGGGCAGACCGACAAGCAGATCGCCCGCGTGCTCGACCTCAGCCCGCGCACGGTCGAGATGCACGTCGCCGGCGCGATGAAGGCGCTGGGCGGCAAGACCCGCGCCGAGGCGGTTCGCGCAGCCACCGAGCAGGGTCTGCTCGAGCGATAGGCGAGCGCCGAGCCGCCGGCGCGCTCAGGAAAACGCCGGGCCGCCCCTGGTTTTCCTGCTTCCGCGCGGGGGCGGGCGCCGCATGGCGGCGGCCTGGACGCGGCTCAAGACGCCGCTTGGGCGACGCGCACGCGCGACGTTTCCAGGGCATGGATCAGGGCGCGCTGGTTGCTGCAGGCGGTGAAGGTCTGGCCCGCTTCGACGATGAAGTCGCGCCGATCATGATCCAGCGTGATCCAGACGCAGCCTTCCAGACACTCGACGCCACGGCCCAACGGTTCGAGCAGGATCAGCGTGCGGCCCTTCGACAGTTCATGGACCACCCGAGTTGGATGCGAGCGAGCCTGGGGCGCGCCGGTTCGCGCGCCGCACCATGCGCGCAGGCGCTCCGACACCGGATGGGCCGCGCCAAGGGCAGGCGTGTGGGTGGCTGAGTTCATGGCCTTCTCCAGCGGCGTTGTCGATGGAGAAAGTGTCCGCCGTCCAGCTCAGGCAAGACAGTGTGCGCACTACGGCATCCGGCGCCTTCGACTACGGCAGTGCCTGGCCGCGAGCCGCCCGCGGGAATCGACCGCTATTCGAACCCCACCACCGGATGCGGCAGGTAAGCCGCTTCCAGCGCCGTGACCTCCGCGTCGTCGAGCTCGATCGCCAGCGCCGCCAGCGCATCGTCGCAATGCCCCGCCTTGGACGCCCCGATGATCGGCGCGGTGATGCCCGGCTTGCGCAGCAGCCACGCCAGCGCGACCTGCGCGCGCGTCGCGCCGCGCTGCGCGGCCACGCCAGCGAGCGCCTCGGCCACCGCGCGGTCGTTGTCCTCGGTGGGGTCGAACAGTGTCGCGCCGAAGTGGTCGCTGGCGATGCGCGGCGTGTGCTCGCCCCAGGGCCGCGCCAGCCGGCCGCGCGCGAGCGGGCTCCACGGGATCACGCCCACGCCCTCATCCATGCACAGCGGCAGCATCTCGCGCTCCTCCTCGCGGTAGAGCAGGCTCACCTCGGGCTGCATGCTGACAAAGCGCGTCCAGCCGTTCTCCCGGGCCACGCGCTGCGCCTTCGCGAACTGCCAAGCGAACATCGACGAGGCGCCGATGTAGCGCGCCTTGCCGGACTTCACGACGTCGTGCAGTGCCTCCATCGTCTCCTCGATCGGCGTGTGCGGGTCCCAGCGATGGATCTGGTACAGGTCGACGTGGTCCATGCCCAGGCGCTTCAGGCTCGCGTCGATCTCGTGCAGGATGGCCTTGCGCGAGAGCCCGCCGACGTTGGGCGCCTTGCGCGACGCATAGCGCACCTTGGTCGCGACGACGATCTCGTCGCGCTGCGCGAACGCTTTCAGCGCGCGTCCGACGATCTCTTCGGACGTGCCGTCGGAGTAGGCGTTGGCGGTGTCGAAAAAGTTGATGCCCTGCTCCACGGCCCGGCGGATCAGCGGCCGGCTGGCCGCCTCGTCGAGGGTCCAGGGATGCATGCCACGCTCGGGCACGCCGTAGGTCATGCAGCCCAGGCAGATGCGCGAAACGCGCAATCCGCTGCGGCCGAGTTGGGTGTATTGCATTCAGGACTCCTTCGTGCGCCGATTCGCGCGCGCATCCGCATGATCGCCGATCCGGGTACCGACACCGCCCGTTCACCGCTCAGGACAACCGCCTGACCCCTTTCAGCGGGCAGGCGTAGATCGCGTTGCGCAGCGCCGCGATCGCCTCGTAGCGCGTGAAGGTGCGGCGCCACGCCAGCACCACGCGGCGCGTCGGCGCGGGCCTTGCGAACGGGACGTACCTGACGTGCGGCTGCAACTCCGCGGGCACGCTCAGGCGCGGCACCACGGTCACCCCCATGCCCGAGGCCACCATGTACTTGATGGTCTCGAGCGACGAGCCCTCGAAGGTCTTGCGAATGCCGTCGGCATCGCTGGAAAAACGCGCGTACTCGGGGCAGACCTCGAGCACGTGGTCACGAAAGCAGTGGCCGGTGCCGAGCAGCAGCATCGTCTCCTGCTTGAGCTCTTCGGCGGTGATGCTCTTGCGTTTGGCCAGCGGGTGGGCCACCGGCACCGCGGCGAGGAACGGCTCGTCATAGAGCGGCGCAATCGCCAGGCCCGCGTCGGGAAACGGCTCGGCCATGATCGCGCAGTCGAGCTCGCCGGTGCGCAGCATCTCCAGCAGCTTGGCGGTGAAGTTTTCCTGCAGCATCAGCGGCATCTGCGGCACGCGCTCGATGGCCTGGCGCACCAGGTCGGGCAGCAGATACGGGCCGATCGTGTAGATCACGCCCAGGCGCAGCGGGCCCGACAGCGGGTCCTTGCCGCGCTTGGCAATCTCCTTGATGGCGGCCGCCTGTTCGAGCACCTGCTGCGCCTGGCGCACGAGTTCGCCGCCTAGCGGCGTGACCGTCACCTCGTTGGCGCCGCGCTCGAAGATCTTCACGTCGAGCTCCTCCTCGAGCTTCTTGATCGAGACGCTGAGCGTGGGCTGCGAGACGAAGCAGGCCTCGGCGGCGCGGCCGAAATGCCGCTCCCGGGCGACGGCGACGATATAGCGCAGCTCGGTCAGGGTCATGCTCTGCCTTCGTTCGGAACCACGCCGTCGCCGCCGCCCACCGCCTGCTCCGGGCTGCGATCCCCGCCTGCGGCGGGGCCCCTCTTTCGCCCTGCGCAGGCGACGGCAACGATATAGCGCAGTTCGGTCAGGGTCATGCTCTGCCTTCGTTCGGAACCAC
>JBDSBD010000110.1:0-3432 GCA_039921765.1 Burkholderiaceae bacterium | reverse complement strand
GGCGCTGGTGTCCAGGCCACCCGAGAACGCGATGCCGACCTTCTGGCCGACGGGCAGTTGCTGAAGAATGGTGGCCATGGTCTGGTGGGGGTGTTGCGGGCGATGAGGTGGGGGCGGGCCGGGCGCGAAGGGCACAGGCGCTGAACCAGCGATTTTAGAGGCAGGTTGAATCGCCCCTGGGTTGCAGCATGGCGCGAGTCGGGCGAGTCCTTGGTGCGCCAGGCGCGCGGGTTGCGTCGACGTGAGTGCGCCCTGGTTGCTTGATTCTTGCGAGAAATCGGCGCTGTCGCCTGTGCGACACCGGGTTCCCGCCGTAGATGCCCGGGGCCGGCTGCGCTATACCTGGGTCTTGAGTTTTCCCGTCACTGTGGAGTGCCTCTTGTCCTCGATTCCAGCTTCCGATTCACCTGCCATTCGTCCGCACCACAAGGTGTGGCCCAAGCGGCTGCCGCGCGAGCTCGCGGTGCCCGAGACCTCGCTGTGGTTCAACCTCGAGGTCGCTGCCACGCGCTTTCCGGACAAGCCTGTCTACCTGTTCTTCGGCCGTGCGATGAGCTTTCGCGAAATGCGCGCGCAGGCCGAGGCGTTGGCCGGCTGGCTGCAGAGCGTCGGTGTGCAGGCAGGCGACCGGGTTGCGGTGTACATGCAGAACTGCCCGCAGTACGCGGTGGCGGTGTACGGCATCCTGCGTGCGAACGCGGTCGTGGTGCAGGTCAACCCGATGAACCGGGCCGGTGAGTTCCAGCACTACATCCTCGATCCGGGCACCCGGGTCGTGATCTGCAGCGCCGACCTGGCCGGCATCGTCGGCGAGGCGAACGCCGCGCTGGCGCCCGGGCAACGCCTCGCCAAGGTGCTGGTCACGCGCTACACCGACGCCATGCCGGAGGGGGCGATCGACCCGCTCGACGCACCGTCCGCGGCGATGGACGCCTGGCTGCGCAGCGACCCGGCGCTGCCGGGCGACGCGGACAGTGGCTGGCTGCGCTGGCCCGATGTGATCGGGCGCGCGCTCGTGCCGGGTCCGCACACTGCGCAACCCGACGACCTGGCCTTCCTGCCCTACACCTCGGGCACGACCGGCTTGCCCAAGGGCTGCATGCACACCCATCGTTCACTGATGGCCAACGCCTGCGGCGGCGGACTGTGGAGCTACGCCGGGCCCGAGACAGTGAGCCTGGCGGTGGTGCCGATGTTCCACATCACCGGCATGATGTACGGCGTGCTCGGCAACGTATACCTGGGCACGACCAGCGTGATCCTGGCGCGCTGGGACCGCGAGCTCGCCGGGCGGTCCATCTCGAGGTACCGGATCACGCACTGGACCTGCATCCCGACGATGGTCATCGACCTCTTCGGCAGCCCCAACTACAAGAGTTTTGATCTGACCAGCCTGGCCTACTTGAGCGGCGGTGGCGCCGCGATGCCACAGGCGGTGGCGCAGCGCCTGCTCGATGAATTCGGGCTGACGTTCGCCGAAGGCTATGGCCTCACCGAAACCGCCGCGCCGTCGCACGCCAACCTGCCCGAGCGTGCCAAGCTGCAATGCCTGGGCATCCCGATCTTCGGCGTCGATTCGAGAGTCGTCGATCCGGCCACGCTGAAGGAGCTGCCGGTCGGCGAGGTGGGTGAGATCATCACGCGCGGGCCGATGGTGTTCAAGGGCTACTGGGGACATCCCGAGGCGACCCGGGAGGCGTTCGTCGAGTTCGAGGGCCAGACCTTCTTTCGCACCGGCGACCTAGGGCGCATGGACGAAGAAGGCTACTTCTTCATGACGGATCGCCTCAAGCGGATGATCAACGCGAGCGGCTACAAGGTCTGGCCGGCCGAGGTCGAGATGCTGCTCTACAAGCACCCGGCGGTGCAGGAGGCCTGCATCATCGCTGCGCGCGACGACTATCGCGGCGAGACGGTGAAGGCGGTGGTCGTGCTGCGCGCCGAAGCAAAAGGCCGCACCACCGGCGACGAGATCATCCAGTGGGCACACGAGCAGATGGCGGCCTACAAGGCGCCGCGGCTCGTCGAGTTCGTCGATGCGCTGCCCAAGTCGGGGTCGGGCAAGGTGATGTGGCGGCTGCTGCAGGACCAGGAGGCGCAGCGCAGCGCGGCGGCCTGATGACGCGTCCGGACCCACACCTTGCCGCAGGGTTCGACCTGAGGCATCTGGAGGCCGCGTTCTACGCCGACCCGTACCCGACCTTCGATGCGCTGCGCAGTTTCGAGCCGGTGCGACGCATGCCCGACGGCAGCGTGTTCCTGAGCCGCTACGCCGACGTGATGGCGGTCTACAAGGACCCGAAGACCTTCAGCTCCGACAAGCGCGAGGAATTCGGGCCGAAGTACGGCGCCTCGGCCCTGTTCGAGCATCACACCACGAGCCTGGTGTTCAACGATCCGCCGCTGCACACGCGCGTGCGCCGCCTGATGGCCGGAGCGCTCACCGCCCGCCACATCAGTGCAATGGAGGATGGCCTGGTGCGGCTCGTCGACGGCCTGCTCGATGCGATGGAGTTGCGCGCCCGCAAGGGCGAATCCATCGACCTGATCGAAGCGTTTGCCGGTGCCATTCCGGTCGAGATCATCGGCAACCTGCTCGGCGTGCCGCATGCTGACCGCGGGCCAATGCGCGGCTGGTCGCTGGCGATTCTGGGTGCGCTCGAGCCGGCGTTGAGCGCGCCGGCCGAGGCCGCCGGCAACCGCGCGGTGGTCGACATGCTGGCCTATCTCGACGGGCTGGTGGAGTTGCGCCGCGCCGCGCCGCGCGATCCGGAGACCGACGTGCTGACGCGCCTGATCCAGGGCGAGGAGGGCGGCGAGAAGCTCTCTGGCAAGGAGCTGCTGCACAACTGCATCTTCCTGCTCAACGCCGGCCACGAGACCACCACCAACCTGATCGGCAACGGGCTGCGCTGTCTGCTCGAATGGCCCGAGCAGAAGCAACGCCTGCTCGACGACCCGGAACTTGCGCGCAGCGCGGTCGAGGAGGTGCTGCGCTTCGAGAGCTCCAACCAACTCGGCAACCGCATCACGACCAGCGCGACCGAGATCGGTGGCGTCGCGCTGGCGCCGCGCACCCAAGTCACGCTGTGCATTGCCGCGGCGAACCGCGACCCGGCCCAGTTCGAACGCGCCGACCAGTTCGACATCGGCCGCGCGCCGAACCGGCACATCGCGTTCGGCTCGGGGATTCATCAGTGCGTCGGCATGCGGCTCGGGCGGCTCGAAGGCTGGGTCGCGCTGCAGCGATTTCTTGCGCGCTTTCCGCACTACCAACTGAGCGCGCCGCCGGTCAGGTCGCAGCGGGTGCGCTTTCGCGGCCATGTGAGCCTGCCGTGCCACCTGCTCGAGCGAATCGACTGAACCACGAGTTGGCGTCGCGTCCTCCGCGGCGCACGGCCAGCGCGCCTTCCCCCGCCACCACAGGAGACC
>JBDSBD010000109.1:0-11847 GCA_039921765.1 Burkholderiaceae bacterium | reverse complement strand
ATCAGCCCGTCCACCGAGCGTCGCGCCAGGCTCGTGCCTTCGCGCAGGATGTTGAGCGCGACCAGGACCGCCAGCAGCGGGTCGAGCCAGAGCCAGCCGCTCCAATGCGCCAGCACCAGCCCGACCACCACGCCGGCGGTGGTCCAGACGTCGGTGTAGAGATGGCGCGCATCGGCCTCGAGAACAATTGAGCGGTGCACGCGCGAAGCCGCCATCATGCGCCATGCCAGCAGCGCGTTCAGCGCCGAGCTGGCCACCGCGAGCGCGAGCCCCAGCCCAAGCTCCTGCAGCGGCCTCGGATTGATGAAGCGGCCGCCGGCGGTCCACAGGATCGCGGCCGCAGCGGCCGCGATCAGCAGACCTTCGAAGCCGCTCGCAAAGTACTCGGCCTTGGTATGACCGGAAGGATGGTCGGCGTCAGCGGGACGCTGCGCAATCGTCACCATCATCAGGCCGAACACGGCCGCGGCCAGGTTGACCAGCGACTCCATCGCGTCCGACAGCAGCCCGACCGAATCGCTGACCCACCAGGCGAAGGTCTTCAGCACGATGGTGACGCATGCCACCGCAATCGACAGCTTGAGGAAGGTCTTGACCCCCCCGACGCGCGCCGATCCGCGCTCGTTCACGTCAGGGTCACGCGCGCAAAGCGACGCTTGCCGACCTGCACGACATAGGTGCCAGCGGCGAGCTTGCAGCCGCGGTCTTCGACCACCGTGCCATCGACGCGCACGCCGCGGCCATCGACCAAGCGCAGCGCCTCGCTGGTGGACGCGGCAAGGCCCGCTTGCCTGAGCAGCACGCCGATGCCGAGCGGTGCGCCGCTCAGGCTCAGCGCATCGATCTGGTCGGGCACACCGCCGCGCGCGCGCAGCTCGAAGTCGGCCTGCGCCGCGTCGGCCGCCGAGCCATCGTGAAAGCGCGTCGTGATCTCACGCGCCAGCAACACCTTGGCGTCCTTCGGGTTGCGCCCGGCCTCGACCTCGGCGCGCAACGTGGCAATCTCGGCCTCGGAGCGAAAGCTCAGCAAGGTGAAGTATTTCCACATCAATGTGTCGCTGATCGACAGCAGCTTGGCGTACATCGTGTTGGCGGACTCGGTGATACCGATGGTGTTGCCCTTGCTCTTGGACATCTTCTCGACGCCGTCCAGGCCTTCGAGCAACGGCATCGTCAGGATGCACTGCGGTTCCTGACCATACTCGGACTGGAGCGTGCGGCCCATCAGCAGGTTGAACTTCTGGTCGGTACCGCCCAGTTCGAGGTCGGACTTCAACGCCACCGAGTCGTAGCCCTGCATCAGCGGATAGAGGAACTCGTGCACGCTGATCGGCGTGCCTGCCTTGAAGCGATCATGGAAATCATTGCGCTCCATCATGCGTGCGACGGTGTAGCGGGCCGCGAGCTCGATCATGCCGCGTGCGCCGAGCGGATCGCTCCATTCGGAGTTGTAGCGAATCTCGGTTCGAGCCGGATCGAGCACCAGGCTGGCCTGCGCGTAGTAAGTGCTCGCATTGACCTCGATCTGCTCACGCGTAAGCGGTGGGCGGGTGGTGTTGCGTCCCGACGGGTCGCCGATCGTCGAGGTGAAATCGCCGATCAAAAAGATGACGGTGTGGCCCAGGTCCTGCAGCTGGCGCAGTTTGTTGAGAACCACGGTATGGCCGATATGAAGGTCGGGCGCGGTCGGGTCCAGGCCGAGCTTGATTCGCAGTGGCACGCCGGTTGCTTCCGAACGGGCAAGCTTGGCCAACCAGTCGGATTCAGGTAACAGTTCGTCGCAGCCTCTGCGGGACACCGCCATCGCGTGCAGGACGCGCTCGGTGACAGGGTGTTCGAGGGCAGCGACAGACGCGCAAGCTTGACGGGATGGCAGGGACATTGGGTACTAATCCGGGGAGACGCACAACATGGGACCGGTACAATGCGCGGCAGCTCGGAGTTCGCCCCCTCGGCAGTTATCTTGCAGAGTCAGCAATCCGAAGAGCAAGGCCGGGGAAGTGCCATGAATTCTAGTAGACACCCCGTCCCCAGGGACACAGAACCGAAGTGCGGCCCACGTGGCCCGTGCTCGCAGTCGAGCTTCAACGCTCCCGAATCGAATTGAATTCTTTGGCTTCACTTGATCGCGCGGCGTCCGCCGCCTTTGCGCGCAGCACACGCTTTATCTCGAAGTATCCACGTGGCGTCACCGCTGCAGTGATGCTCGGGTTGGGTGGATTCGCGGCCACGGCCTTCGGCATCGCGCCGATGATGCCGGACGCCTCCGATCTGCCCAAGCACCTGGTTACCGAAAATGTCACGTCGGAAGACATCCAGTCACAACTGGATGCACTGGCCGAGCACGAGCTGCAGCTCTATCGCACCGACCTCACCCGGTCCAGCGACACTGCAGACACGCTGCTGAAGCGTCTGAACGTCAGCGACGCTGAGGCCGCGGGTTTCCTGCGCACCGACCCGATCGCCCGCGCACTCCTGACCGGGCGCGGCGGCAAGATGGTGCGGGTACAGACTGACGCCCAAGGCGCGTTGACCGAGTTGGTGGCGCGCTACGCGGCCACCGACAGCGCCCTGCAAGCGACGCAATTCACGCGGCTGCGCATCACGCGCTCAGCCGGCAAGCTGACAGCCCGCACCGAGACCGCTGCGCTGGCCTCTCAGGTGCGCATGGGCAGCGGCACGATACGCACATCGCTGTTTGCCGCCACTGACGATGCGCGCATCCCGGACAGCGTGGCGAACCAGATCGCTGAGGTGTTTGCCAACGACATCGACTTTCGCCGTGAGCTGCGCCGCGATGACACCTTTTCAGTGGTCTACGAAGCGCTCACCGCCGATGGCGAACCGATCACCTGGGGCTCGTCTGCCGGCCGATTGCTCGCAGCCGAGTTTGTCAACGACTATCACACGTACTCGGCGGTCTGGTTCATGGACGCGCAGGGCAAGGGCGCCTACTACGGGTTCGACGGCAAGAGCAAGAAGCGCGCGTTCCTTGCCAGCCCGGTAGCGTTCTCGCGCGTGACCTCGGGGTTTTCGATGCGCCTGCACCCGATCCTCGGAATCTGGAAACAACACAAGGGCGTGGACCTGGGCGCCCCTTCGGGGACGCCGGTGCATGCCGTCGGCGATGGCGTGGTCGATTTCGCGGGTTGGCAAAACGGCTACGGCAACGTCGTCGAGATTCGCCATGCCAATGATCGCTCGACCCTGTACGCGCACATGAGCCGCATCGATGTGAAGCGCGGCCAGCACGTCGACCAGGGCGATCAAGTCGGCGCCGTCGGCATGACCGGCTGGGCCACCGGTCCACACCTTCACTTCGAGGTGAAGGTGCACGGCGTTCAACACGATCCGATCGCAATGGCCAAGGCGTCGGAAGCCATCACGCTGAGCCCTGCCGCCAAGGCCCGGTTTGCGCAGTTTGCGCAAAGCGTGAAGAGTCAACTCGAAGTGGCCGACGGCGTCACGAGCTACAGCGTCTACTCGGAATAGCGCGACCTCGCGTTGGCGAGCCGGTCGTTCGGCGAACGGCACAATCGTCTGATGAACGAACTCTTCATCGGGCTGATGTCGGGCACCTCGCTGGACGGTGTGGACGGGGTGTTGACCAACCTCTCAGCCATCGACAACGGCCGCGTGCATGTGCTCGCACACGTGCATCGCCCGTTCGAGCCAACCCTAGCCGACCAGTTGCTGGCGCTCAATACGGCGGGCAACAATGAACTGCACCGCGCCGCACTCGCCGCCAACGCGCTGGCGCGCGTCTGTGCACGTGTCGTCCGGGTGCTGCTGGAGGCCAGTGGCATTTCGCCCGCCCAGATCGTGGCAATCGGCGCTCACGGGCAGACCGTTCGTCACCGTCCGCGCGAGTTCGACGCCACCGGCTACACCCTGCAATTGAACAATCCGGCGTTGCTGGCCGAACTCACCGGGATCGATGTGATTGCCGATCTGCGCAGCCGCGACGTGGCCGCTGGTGGCCAGGGCGCGCCGCTGGTACCAGCGTTCCACCGCGCCGTGTTCGGCCGAGCTGGCTCAACCGTCGCGGTGCTCAACCTCGGCGGCATTGCCAATCTGACCGTGCTGCATGCCGACGGCCGCACCACCGGCTTCGACTGTGGCCCCGCCAACATGCTGATGGACCATTGGTGCCTCACCCACACCGGTCAGATCTTCGACGAGGGTGGGGCCTGGGCCGCATCGGGCACGGTGATCGTGCCGCTGATGAGAGCGATGCTTGCCGAGCCCTATTTCGGTTTGTCACCACCGAAGAGCACGGGGCGCGATCTTTTTCGCTCGGACTGGCTCGTGCAGCATTTGCGCCACGTCGCGCCGGCCGCCCGTGCAGTGGACGTTCAAGCGACGCTTGCGGAGCTCACAGCCACCGTTTGCGCGAACGATGTGCGCCAGCACGCGGCCCGTGTGCAGACGCTGCTTGTATGCGGAGGCGGTGCGTTGAATGGCAACCTGATGCAACGCCTGGCGCGCCTTCTGCCGCAGGTGCGGGTCGAGCCGACCGACGTGCAGGGGTTGCCAGCCACCCAGGTCGAGGCCTGCGCCTTCGCCTGGCTCGCGCGCGCCTTCACGCGACGTGAATGCGCGAATCTCGCCAGCGTCACTGGAGCGGCCGGCCCTCGCGTGCTTGGCGCACTCTACCCGGCGCGTTGAACCCAGAGACAACTTGTCGTTGCGGGGCGCACCGCGCGGACCACAAAAAGCCGCCCTGGGGCGGCTTTTGAGAAGCGCAAAGAGCGCGCCACGTTTGCGTCGAGAAACTCCGGCGTCAAGCCGAGAAGCTCGAGCCGCAGCCACAGGTGCTGCCGGCATTTGGGTTCTTGATGACGAATTGCGCGCCCTGCAGATCGTCCTTGTAGTCGATCTCGGCACCCGCGAGGTACTGCAGGCTCATCGCATCGATCAGCAACGTGACGCCGTTCTTGCTCATCTGCATGTCGTCGTCATTGACGACTTCGTCGAACGTGAAGCCGTACTGAAAGCCGGAGCAGCCGCCGCCCTGCACGAACACGCGCAGCTTCAATTCGGGGTTGCCTTCTTCGTCAACCAATTCCTTGACCTTGGCCGCGGCGCTGTCGGTGAACACCAGCGGGGGCGGCGGTTCGTCATTGACTTGGGGAAGGGTCTGGATGTTTTCAGCAACTGCGCTCATCGCGAACTCCTGCGGCAACTTGGCCGATGTGCCCATTATCCGGGATTCGAGGCAGCGTGTTTGAGCGCCGGCCTTTCAGCCCTGCTCGAACGCCTCGAGACTCCACCGATGGTAACGCCTTGGGACGCCTCAAGGACCGAGGAAATCCGGCACGATCCGAAGGCTGACGCACGCGAATACAAAAGCCACCCGAAGGTGGCCTTTGTGCCGATCACCCAGCGTGCAACTGTCGCCGCACGGCCGGGACTTAGCGCTTGCTGAACTGCTTGCGTCGGCGTGCGCCGTGCAAGCCGACCTTCTTGCGCTCGACCTCACGCGCGTCGCGCGTGACGAACCCGGCATGCTTCAGAGGCGGCTTGAGCGTCTCGTCGTAGTCGATCAGCGCCCGGGTGATGCCGTGGCGCACCGCGCCGGCCTGGCCCGATTCGCCGCCGCCATGCACATTGACCTTGATGTCGAATGCAGCGTCGTTGGCGGTCAGCACCAGTGGTTGGCGTACAACCATGATGGAGGTCTGGCGACCAAAGTACTCGCCCACAGCCTTGCCGTTGACGGTGATCTGCCCCGTGCCCTTTTTGATGAACACGCGCGCCACCGAAGATTTGCGGCGGCCGGTTCCGTAGTTCCAATTTCCGATCATTACCGCGCTCCTCCGACTTCCAGCACTTTGGGCTGTTGGGCAGTGTGCGGGTGCGTGGCACCCGCGTACACCTTCAACTTCTTGACCATCGCGTAGCCCAGCGGACCTTTGGGCAGCATGCCCTTGACCGCCTTTTCCAGTGCACGGCCCGGGTGCTTGACCTGCATGTCCTTGAAGCTGGTGGCGTGGATGCCGCCTGGGTAGCCGGAGTGGCGGTAGTAGATCTTGTCTGTGGCCTTGTTGCCGGTGACGCGAATCTTGTCGGCATTGACGACGACGATGAAGTCACCGGTATCGACGTGAGGCGTGTAAATGGCCTTGTGCTTGCCGCGCAAACGGAGGGCGACTTCACTGGCCACCCTTCCGAGAACCTTGTCGGTTGCGTCAATCACAAACCACTCATGCGTCACTTCGGCCGGCTTGGCACTGAAGGTTTTCATGGCAGCATGTCAGTTTGGTTTGCGACCCCGCCGCAACTTGCGCTGCGGCATCTCTTCCGCGCTCGGTTCCGCTTCTACGACACGGCGGACTCTCACACGACAGCGCATTGATTGGCCTGAATTTCTTGGCATCCAACGCGTCTTTCCCGGGGGCCAGAACTTCGAGAAAGCCTGAAAGTGTAGCAGACGCAGCCCTGCAGCCATCGCGGGGACACCCGCTGGGTGGGGAGTTGTCCCTAGGTGGATCGTCTAGACTAGGGTTTACCCCTAATCAGGAGGCCTCGGCCATGAGCACCTTTGTCACTCCTCACATTGCCCGTCCGGCCACTCAACCCGCGAAGGGCGTCCCCACTCCCGACGCGCGTTGGGCCTGGGTGCCGATTCGCTCCCTTGGTCCGCGCCATCGCGATCGGATAGCCAATCATCTGCAGGCGCTGACCGAGGGCGATCGCTATCTCAGGTTCGGCTCACCCTCGACTGACGCGCAGATCTCGAAGTACGTCGACACGATGGATTTTGACCAGGACGAGATCTTCGGCATCTTCAACCGACGCCTCCAGCTCATCGCGATGGCGCATCTGGCCCACGTCCCATCGGCAGCCACGGGGAAGCACCCACCGATGTCGGAGTTTGGCGTCTCGGTACTCCCCAAGGCGCGCAATCGCGGCTTCGGCCAGCGCCTGTTCGAGCACGCCATGCTGCACGCCCGCAATCGGGGCGTCGAGACGCTGTTCATTCATGCTCTGAGCGAGAACGCCGCGATGCTGAAGATCGCCCGCAACGCCGGAGCGACAGTCGAGCGCGACGGCTCCGAGACGCAGGCCTGGCTGAAGCTGCCGCCCGATACCTTGGCGTCGCACGTGGACGAACTGGTCGGACAGCAAGCCGCCGAGTTCGACTACCACCTGAAGCGACGTGCGCGCCAGATCGGTGGCCTGCTCGATGCCGTCTCCGAGGTCAAGACCGCGATCGGGAAAACTGCCCACATCGCCGAGGATTGAGGCCCGCAAGCTGTGCCGGGCCGAGGCGATGCCGCGGCGGCGTGCGGAAAGCACACGGCGCTCGAATTTACCGCACGACCACCCATGTCGGGGGATGACCTGCGCGTCCCGGTGAGACCTTCATCCGTTACAGTTCGTTTCCGCTTGCCGCTTCGCTGCGAGCCCAGGCTTCCGAACCGCGTTGTTCGACATGCAAACCCTTACGTGGATTGTTGCGCTCGCCGCACTGGCACTGCTGCTGCTGGTACTGCTGGCTTGGGCGTTGACGTCGCGCCGCGCCAGGAAATCAACCCCGTTGCCCACTGAATGGGCACTGGCGCCGCGGCCGGTCTTCTCGACCGACGAGCGCCGCGTCTACCGGCTCCTGCGCGAAGCACTGCCGCATCACATCGTGTTGTCCAAGCTGCCACTCGTGCGGTTTTGTCAACCGACCGATCCGAACGAAGTGCGTTACTGGTTCGATCTGCTCGGCTCCAGCCACGTCACATTCGCGATCTGCAGCGCCAACGGCCGCGTGCTGGCGGCCATTGATCTCGACACCGACCGCGGCAACTCGCTGCGCCTGATGCAGATCAAGCAGTCGGTGCTGAGTGCCTGTCGCGTGCGCTACCTGCGTTGTCCGATCGACCACCTACCCTCGGTGGCCGAACTCCAATTGCTCGTGCCCAGCAGCAACTCGCCCACCCGTGGGCCGCAGCCTGCACCCGCACCGTCGGCAAATCTGCATCAGGCGCGCGACAGCCTGTCGAGCGCGGTCGCCAGCCGGCGCGCCGAACGCACCGCGCTGTGGCAGGACTCGACCGTGTTTCAGGACTCGTTCTTCGCCCCCGACAGCCGGCTCGACGGCTTTGGCAGCAGCGAGTTTGCACCGCTCTCCTCGGCGGCGCGCAGCGCCCGGTTCCGCTCAAGCTCCTCGGCGCGCTCGGACGGGCCGAGCGAGCACGATGCGGCGACCGGGGCCGAAGGCGGCGTTGTCGTCGATACGCCGCGACGGCTCGGCGGCGCGCGGCGCTGACGCCTGCGGCGGAACGAAGCCGCCCACACCCGGGCACGACGCGCTGCGCGTGACGCGTACGATGCGTGCATGACGACTGACGCCGCCGCCGATTTTTCTTCGCTCCTGCGTGACACTCCGGTCACCGAGGCGCCCTATGCGGGTCTGAGCCCCGACACCGTGCTCGATGCGCTCGACACCGTCGGCCTGCGTGCCGATGGCCGGCTGATCCAGCTCAACTCCTATGAGAATCGCGTCTTCCAGGTGTTTCTGGAGGACGGACGCGTGATCGTCGCGAAGTTCTACCGCCCGGGACGCTGGAGCGACGAGCAGATTCTCGAAGAGCATGCCTTCTCCGCCGAACTGGCGCGGGCCGAGATCCCCGTCGCCGCGGCGTGGCCGCTCGCACTCGATGCCGGCTCCCGCCACGCGTCGCATGCCAGTCTCAGAGGGACGACACTGGCGCAATTCGAAGGCCCGGCCGAGCACTACCGCTTCAGCGTGACGCAACGGCTCGCCGGGCGCGCACCCGAGCTCGAGGATGCGCACACACTGGAGTGGCTCGGCCGCTTCATCGGCCGCATGCATGCCGTCGGGAGCACCGCCTCCTTCCGCTCGCGTCAGACCCTGGATCCTCAGACCTTCGGCTTCGGTCCGCGCGATTGGCTGCTGGAGCACGACGTGATCCCGCCCGACGCGGCGCCCGGCTGGCGCCAGATGGCCGATGCCGCGCTCGGTGCCGTGCGCGTGGCGTTCGAGTCGGTCGGCACGCCGCACGCGCTTCGGCTGCACGGCGACTGTCACCTCGGCAATGTGCTCTGGGCGGCTGATGGCCCGCACTTCGTCGATCTCGACGATGCGGTGACCGGGCCCTCGATCCAGGACCTGTGGATGCTGATTTCGGGTGACCGTGCCTCCATGACGCGCCAGCTCGCCAGCGTCGTCGATGGATACGAGCAGTTCATGGACTTTGACCGGCGCGAGCTGCGCCTGATCGAACCGCTGCGCACACTGCGCATCATCCACCACAGCGCGTGGATCGCACGACGCTGGAGCGACCCGGCATTTCCGATTGCATTTCCGTGGTTCGAGGGGCCGGCGTACTGGGCCGATCAGACGACCCGGTTGCGCGAGCAGATCGCCGCGATGGATGAACCCCCACTGAGCGGCGTGTAGCCAACCGCGCGACCGCGCACGGCCGGGCGACGACGCCCCACGATCCGTGCTTCGGCCCAGGTCGAGTTCAAGAAGTCCGCAACGATTGCCCTGGCCACCGTGAGCAGGTCACCCAGGCGATGGCGTTGAACAGGGCCGGTATCAGGGGCGCGCCGGCACGCGACTCATTCAACCCACCAGCAGCGCGTTCACCCGCTTCACATAAGCCGCCGGATCTTCGAGCTGGCCGCCTTCGGCGAGCAAGGCCTGGTCGAACAGGATGTTTGCCAGCGCGTCGAAATGCTCGCTGGACTCGAGTCGCTTCACGAGCGCGTGCTCGGCATTCACTTCAAGCGTCGGCAAAGACTTCGGAGCGGCCTGCCCAGCCTGCTTGAGGAGCCGCGCGAGGTGGCCGCTCATGTCCCCCTCATCGACCACCAGGCAAGCGGGCGAATCGACCAGACGCGCCGTCACGCGCACATCCTTGGCGCGATCCTTGAGCGCCTCCTTCAAACGCTCGAGCACCTGCTTGAAGGCGCCCGCCACTTCCTCCGAGTGCTTCTTCTCGGCTTCGTCCTCCAGCTTGCCCAGGTCGACCGCACCCTTGGCCACGCTTTGCAGCGGCTTGCCGTCGAACTCGTACAGATGACTGAGCATCCACTCGTCGACGCGGTCGGCCAGCAACAGCACCTCGATGCCCTTCTTGCGGAAGATCTCGAGCTGCGGGCTGCTCTTGGCCGCCGTCAGGCTGTCGGCGGTGACGTAGTAAATCGCCTCCTGGCCTTCCTTCATGCGGCCCACGTAGTCGGTGAACGAAACGCCCTGGTCGGCGTGCGTCGAGGCGAAGCGCAGCAGCTTGGTGAGCCGCTCCAGGTTGGCGTGATCCTCGCCGACACCTTCCTTCAGCACCACGCCGAAATCATTCCAGAACGCCGCGTACTTCTCACGTTCGGCGGTGTCCTCGCTGTCGGCCAAACCCTCCAGCATCGACAGAATCCGCTTCGTCGAGCCCTCGCGGATCGCCTTCACGTCACGGCTTTCCTGCAGCAGCTCGCGGCTCACGTTCAGCGGCAGATCGCTTGAATCGATCACGCCCTTGACGAAGCGCAGATAGACCGGCATCAGCGCCTCGGCGTCGTCCATGATGAAGACGCGCTTGACATAGAGCTTGACGCCGCCGCGCTTGTCGCGGTTCCACAGGTCGAACGGCGCCTTGGCCGGGATGTAGAGCAGCTGCGTGTACTCGCTGCGGCCCTCGACGCGGTTGTGCGTGTAGGCCAGCGGTGCCTCGGTGTCGTAGCTGATCTGCTTGTAGAACTCGACGTACTGCTCGGCCGTGACCTCGCTCTTCGGGCGCGCCCACAGTGCCGCAGCCTTGTTGACCGGCACCCATTCTTGCGTCAGCACCTGCTTGGCGGCGTCGGCGTCCCATTCCTCCTTGCGCATCAGGATCGGCAACGAGATGTGGTCGGAGTATTTCCCGACGATGGACTTGAGCTTCCAGCCGCTCAGGAACTCCTCCTCGCCCTCGCGCAAATGCAGAGTGACGCTGGTGCCGCGCTGCGGCCGGGCGAGGGTTTCGACCTCGAAATCGCCCGTGCCTTCGGAGCTCCAGCGCACGCCTTCTTCGGGCTTCAACCCGGCACGGCGCGATTCGACCGTGATCCGGTCGGCCACGATGAAGCCGCTGTAGAAACCGACGCCGAATTGGCCGATCAGCTGGGCGTCCTTCTTCTGTTCACCTTCAAGCGCGGACATGAACTCGCGCGTGCCGCTCTTGGCGATCGTGCCAAGGTGCGCCACCGCCTCGTCGGCCGACAGGCCGATGCCGTTGTCGGTGATCGTGATGGTCTTGGCCTCGGCATCGAAACTCACCCGCACCTCGAGATCGGAGGCGTCTTCATACAGCGCCGGGTTGTCAAGCGCCTCGAAGCGAAGCTTGTCGCAGGCGTCCGAGGCATTCGAGATCAACTCACGCAGGAAGATTTCCTTGTTCGAATACAGCGAGTGCGTGACGAGGTGAAGGATCTGCTTGACCTCGGCCTGGAACGAAAGGGTTTGCTTTTTCATGGTGCTGGTTGGCGTCGCAATTCGGGCGGCACCGCGCCGCCGCACAAACCTTGATTTTGGGCCACGGCGCGTCTGTTTCAATGCCACGCGGTCCGAACCGGTGGAACCGAGGTCTGCGCCCGGCCGGCTTTCGCGGTCGATGATCTCGGAATCGGCCGCTCCATCCGCCGGCGCGGACGAGCTCCGGGACTCGCGCTGTGGCGCATCCGCGCCCACATTTGCGACGGCCGCATCCTGCCGCAGAATGCGCGCATGTCGATCCGCACCGTCACCGCCACCCGTTACGTCACAGCGCTGCGTGAAGGCGGCTCGCTGCCGGCCATCGTCGAGGCCGACGACGACGGCCTCTACGTCCTCAAGTTCCGCGGCGCCGGCCAGGG
>JBDSBD010000108.1:0-3953 GCA_039921765.1 Burkholderiaceae bacterium | reverse complement strand
CTGCCGCCGCTCGTGATCGAGCCCGAGTGGATCGAGCGGGTGCGCGCCGGCATGCCCGAGCTGCCGAGCCGGATGGCGGCGCGCTTCGAGCGCGACTACGGCCTTGACGCGTACGACGCGCTGATGGTGACGCAGAGCAAGGCGTTCGCCGCGTACTTCGAGGAAGCGGCGAGGGCCAGCGCGAGCCCGAAGCTGGTGGCGAACTGGCTCATGGGCGAGATGTCGCGCCGCCTTCACGCCGAAGAGATCGGGCTCGAGGCGAGCCCAGTGAGTGCCGCGCAGCTCGCGCGGATGGTGAGCCTGATCGCCGATGACACGATTTCCAACAGCGGCGCGCGGCAGGTGTTTGGCGAGCTCTGGGACGCCGGCCGTGCTGCCGCGCAGGCGGTGGCGCGGGGCCCAGACAGCGCGCCGTCGGTGCACACGCCGATCGCGGCGCAGCCGGCGAGCAGAGTCGATGCCATCATCGAAGCCCGGGGTCTGAAGCAGATGAGCGACACCGGTGCGCTCGAGCGCATCATCGACGCGGTGCTTGCGGCGAACCCGAAGTCGGTCGAGGAATACCGCGCCGGCAAGGACCGCGCCTTCAACGCACTCGTCGGTCAGACCATGAAAGCGAGCCAGGGCAAGGCCAACCCGAGCCAGGTCAACGCGCTGCTCAAGGCCCGGCTCGCGGCCGGCTGACGCGCGGCTTCATAGCCGTGCGCGATCCTCTTGCCGCGCACGTGCCGGCTGGCAGGCCGGGGACGACTGGGGCGTGCGGGATCCGGCTCGAACCGGGCGCATCCTGCGCACCGGACTCGGATGGGGCCGCAGCGGCGCCGGCGTTGCCAGATCACGCACGCGCTATCGCAGCGCCTTCTCGTCCTGGATGACCTGCTTGCGTTGCAGCTCCACGTCGCGCAGGCGCGCGTCGATCACCGAAGCGTCGATGAAGTCGACCGCGCCGCCACTGCGCGCGCGCTGCTGGCCGCCGCGCAGGCGGTCGGCCGCGCCGGTGAAATCGCCGAGTGCGACGCGCGATTCGGCGTCCGCCCGGATCGCGCGCAGCGGCTGGCCGAGCCGGCCGGTGGTCTGGCTGAGCGCGGTCCAGGCGAGTGAATCGAGCGGGTGCAGCGCGACCCAGGTCTGGAGCGCAGCGGCACTCGCGTCCAATGCCGCGGTCGCGCGGCCCGGCGTCCCCGCTGCCGCCCCGATCGCGCTCGGCGGCTGCGAGGCCGCGTCACGGCCCGGCGGGCCGGCCGGCGTGTCGGCGCCCTGGGCGAGCGCGGCCTGTGCCTCGAGCAGCAGCACCGGACGCGAGCCGTCGTTCGCATAAGGCTGCAGCGCGGCGAGGGCCATCGCAACGTCACCGCGGGCGAGCAGTGACTGCACCTGCAGCAGCACGACCGCGCGCTCGGCGCGCGTGTCCTTCGGCGCGGCCGCATTGCGAACGTCATGCAACGCCGTCGCGATCGAGGCATCGGCGCGCGCCCAGTCGCGCAGCAAGGTCGAGGCCAGCGCGCTGGCGTACGAGTTGGCGAGCTTGTCGGCCGCCGTGGCGGCGGCGCGGTCGCCGTCGAGTCCCTGCCAGCGCCGCAGCGCATCGAAGCGCGTGTCCATCATCACGCGCGCCCGCGCCTGTGCCGCGGCGTGCTCGAGGGTGCGCGTCATCGACCCCGGTGCAGCGGTGCCCAGGCGCAGACGGGCCTCGGCGATGCGCTCGCTGGTGAGCGGATGGCTGCGCAGATACGGGTAGCCGCCACTGTCGTTCAGGCGCGAAGACTGCTCCATCTTCTCGAACATCGCCACCATGCCGGCCGGCGCGAAGCCCGCGCCCGACATCATCACGAAGCCGGTGCGGTCGGCCTCGCGCTCCATGTCGCGCGAGAAGTTGAGCTGGCCTTGCGCGGCGATCGCCTGGCTGCCCACGATGGCCGCGTTGGCTGCGTCGGCGCCGCTGCTGCCGGCCTTGCTGGCCACCAGCACGCCGGCCAGCAACGTGGCCAGGCTGAGCAGCGACTGGCGTTTGCTGTTGGCGATCGAGCGCGCGATGTGGTGCTGGGTCACGTGCGACAACTCGTGGCCCAGCACCGAGGCGAGCTCGTCGCGCGTGTCGGTGAGCGCGATCAGGCCCAGGTTCACGCCCACATAGCCGCCCGGCAGCGCGAACGCGTTGACCTCCTTGTCGCGCACCAGGAACGCCTCCCACGCGAAACGCTGGTCGACGTCGGCACCGATGTAGCCGCGCAGGCGTGCCTGCGCCACGAGCGGAAGCCACAGCGACTGCAGGTACTCGAGCAGCACCGGATCGTCGAGGTAGTCGGGATCGACGCGGATCTCGCGCATGATGGCGTCGCCGAGCTTGCGTTCGGTGCCGATGCCGAAATCCGCGCCGGCCGGGTCGCCCAGGCTTGGAAGCTGGCTCTGCGCCCAGGCGGCGGGCGGCGCCATCGGCCCCAGCAGCGCCAGCGCACAGACCGCGACGAGCGCGCGCGCGCGCAGCAACGCGCCGAGGCGGCGGCGATCGGGGGCGAGGGGTGCGGCGGGGAACATGGACAACGGCAAGAAGGGCGGAGGGTGTCGCAAATGCAGCAGGGTGAACAGACTGTCGTCGGAGCGCCTGGCTGGATCAAAAGACGGCCGCGGAAGTGCGGGCGAGACCGGTGAAACAGCGGGAACCGGATGGGGTGAAACGACCGTCGCGCCAAGCCTTGCGCGCGCCGGATCGACGCGACGCTCACGATGCTGCAGGCCGCGTCGCTACTATGATGCCGCACAGACGTTTCGAGACTGTTTCCGCCCATGAGTTCAACCCCGCCACCACCGCCACCCGCCACGTCGCCGCTGACCCATTTCGATGCCCAGGGCCAGGCCCACATGGTCGATGTGTCGGGCAAGGCCGAGACCCACCGTGTCGCGCGCGCGGCCGGCGTGATCCGCATGCGGGCCGAGACGCTGGCGCTGATCCAGTCGGGCAGCGCCAAGAAGGGCGACGTGATCGGCGTCGCGCGCATCGCCGCGATCCAGGCCGCCAAGCGCACCGCCGAGCTGATCCCGCTGTGCCACCCGCTGCCGATCACGCGCGTGGCGGTCGAGTTCGAGCTCGATGCGGCCGCAAGCAGCGTGCGCTGCACCGCGCAGGTCGAAACGCTCGGGCGCACCGGCGTCGAGATGGAAGCGCTGACCGCGGTCCAGATCGGCCTGCTCACCGTCTACGACATGTGCAAGGCCGCCGACCGCGGCATGGTGATGGGCGAGATCCGCGTGCTCGAGAAGCACGGCGGCAAGTCGGGGGACTGGGTGGCGGAATGAAGGGGGTGCTCGCGGTGTGCCGTGCGAGCCTGCGCCGGTCCTGAATCCTGCTGCACCTGAATCAGGCCTCGTCGGGCGCGCGCCGGGTCTGCGGCTATCGAAAATCCTCGAACCGGAACGCCCTCGAGGGCGGCGTGCACTGGAACGGCAGCGCGGTGCCGGGATCGAGCCGGGTCACGTCTTTGCAGGGCTTGAAGAACTCCGCGGCCGAGGGGTTGTGAAACTCGGCGAGCCGCTGCGCGACGTAGCGCGCACGCTCGACGTCGCCGGCCTCGTTCAGCGCCTTGGCCCAGGCCATCATCAGCCGCGCATCGAGCAGGTAGTGCGGCGCGCTGCGAAAAGCCGCCATCACCTCGGACGGGTGGTCGACCACGGTGGCCGCGGCGTAGTTGGCATGGTGCGCGAAGAACCAGCTGTGCCGGCCGTCGACGATGCGCTGCGCCAGCGGCTGTGCATTCGCCGGTGGAGCGAAGATCGCGACCACGCCCATGTAGTCGTAGAGCGCCGCAAAACCGCTCGCCAGCAGCAGCATCGCCGCCAGCAGCAGCGGCCGGGTGCGTTGGACGCTGCGCGCAGCCCCCGATTCGACCGATGCGGCCAGCGTCGCATCGCGCTCGCCCAGCCCGATCCCGAACGCGAACATCGCCGGCAGCAGGAAG
>JBDSBD010000107.1:0-18332 GCA_039921765.1 Burkholderiaceae bacterium | reverse complement strand
CCTGCTGGCCGTGTTGCTGGCCGCGGGCCTGCTGCAGTTCAAGCCGTTGACCGAGCGCCTCCTCGGTCATGCCAGCTTCGCCCTGATCGGGCTGCAGATTGCGTTGTGGGCGAATGCGCTGATCAAGCTGTGGCTGCGCAACACGCAGCGTGAGCCCGACGAGGCCCCAGCCAATCCGGTGCTGGTCGGCATGCTCGTGTGGGCCCTGCAGCTTGTCGTCTGGACCGTGCTGCTGCTGGCGTTCCTGGCCAACATCGGCGTGAACGTCACGACCCTCGTGGCGAGCCTGGGAATTGGCGGTGTCGCGGTGGCGCTGGCCTTGCAGAACATCCTTGGCGACCTGTTCTCGTCCATCGCCATCGGCCTGGACAAGCCGTTCGAAGTCGGGCAGTTCATTGCCTTCAGCGATGTGCTGGGCACCGTGGTGCACGTGGGTGTCAAGACCACCCGCATCGATTCGCTGTCGGGCGAGCAGCTCATCATCTCCAACTCCAAATTGCTCGACGAGCTGGTGCACAACTACAGCCGCATGGCCAGGCGTCGCGTGGTGTTCGGCTTTCGCGTCCCCTACGACACGCACCCCGACAACGTTGAACACATCATCGCGCAGGTGCGCGGCTACATCGAAGCTGCGCAGCCGACCCGCTTCGACCGCGGCCATCTGGCCAATTTCGGTGAGTACGGCCTGGAGTTCGAGTTCGTCTACCACGTGCTGGACTCGGACTACACGGTGTACCGCGATGTCCAGCAGCAGGTGAACCTGCAGATCATGAAGCTGTTGCGGGGCATGGATGTGAAGTTCGCGGTCCCGGCACGGGTGCTGAGCATGGCGCAGGAATCGCCACTGTCGCAGCCGCCCACGGTCCGGCCGGAGGCACCGCCCGAGCGTTGAGCATCTGTTTTCGGGTGGCTCGTCGCACGCTCCCCGATCCGCACCGGCGGGCGAGGTCCGCGCCCGGCCGTCGAAGGCCCACGGGTTGACTCGCCCGGCCTTTGGCACGGGGTCTGTCCGGTTCATGCACAAGCGTCGGCAAGCCGGCCGATGACCCGCATTGCGCGCGCCGCGCCCGATAGAATCACGACGCTTCAACCCGTTTGAAGTTTCGCTGGGGGTGCCATGACCCGACTCGCGTCGGATCATGGCTGAGAGAGTCCCTTTGAACCTGATTGAGGTCATCCTCGCGCAGGGAAGCCAGGCCGATTCGTCGTGCCGCGCCAAGGCGCGTGCGCCGGTCCGTGCCAGCCGCCCTGCCGTCGAATTGCAGGACGCACGCCATGACTGATTCGCAAACCACGACCCACGCGTCGGTGGTGCCGGTTTCCGCCCACGAGCGGGTGTTCGGGTTCGGCGATCACGCCGCGCTGTGGTTCAGCCTGGGCGTGGGCTTGCTGGTGATGCAGGTTGGCGCCTACCTGCTGCCGGCGCTCAGCCTGCCGCACGCGCTGCTGGCGGTGCTGCTCGGCTCGACCCTCGGAGCGGGCCTGTTGGCCTGGGTCGCGTCGATCGGTTGCAAGCACGGACTGTCCAGTTCGGCGCTGGTCGGGCGCACGCTGGGCCGGCGCCTGGCGATGCTGCCGGTCGCGCTCAATGTCGTGCAACTGCTCGGCTGGACCGCGTTCGAGCTGGTGGTGATGCGCGACGGCACCGCAGCCATCGCCGCACGGCTTCTCGGCGTTCACGCACCGTGGGCGCCGATTGGGGCCACGCTGCTCTGGGGCACCTTGCTGTTCGCGCTGGCGAGCGGCTCGATGATCCGGCTGGTACGGCGCTTCGTCAGCCGCGTCGGCCTGCCGCTGGTGATTGCGTCGCTGTGCTGGCTGAGCTACCAGTTCTGGTCGCGCGCCCAGGCCCAGGGCCTGCAGGCCCTGTGGGATCGGCCCGGCGACGGCTCGATGAGCCTGCTGGCTGCGCTCGACCTGGTGATCGCGATGCCAGTCTCGTGGCTGCCGCTGGTGGCCGACTACGCACGCTACGGCCGCTCCACCGGCTCGACGCTGCGCGGCACCTGGCTCGGCTTTGCGCTGGCCAACACCTGGTGCTACGCGCTCGGCCTGCTCGTGATCAGCACCGCACAGCCGGGTGTCGAGCTGGTGGCCACGTTGCTGCTGGCGCAAGGCGGGCTGATCGCGCTCGGGCTGATCCTCATCGACGAGGCCGACAACGCCTACGGCGATGTGCACTCGGGCGCCGTGTCGCTCAACTACCTGCGCTCGCGCCTGCCGGTGCGCCGCGCCGGCATGGCGCTGGTCGTGATCACCACCGGATTCGCACTGGTGTTGCCGATGCACAGCCTGGAGCCGTTCCTGCTGCTGCTGAGTTCGATCTTCGTGCCGCTGTTCGGCGTCGTCATCTCGCAGCTCGCGCCGGGCCTGCCCCCCGAGCGCGCGATGCGCTGGGGGCCGGCACTGGTGTGGCTGCTCGGCGTCGCCACCTTCCATGCCGGCGCCCTGCTCTGGCCGGCCTGGGGCTCGGCCCTGCCCAGCCTGGCATTGACCCTGCTGCTCGGTGGCCTGCTGCGCGCGCTCGCGGCGCGGCGCGACTAGAGCGGCAGGCGCCGCGCCGGCAACGGCGCGAACCCATGGTTCAGCGGCCCGTGGCCGTGGCCGAGGCGCAGGTCGGCGCCGTGCACCAGCGCCTGCAGCACGTAGTCGCGCGCTTGCCGCACCGCTTCGGCAAGCGGCTCGCCCAGGGCCAGGTGGCAAGCGATCGCCGTCGACAAGGTGCAGCCGGTACCGTGGGTGTTGCGGCTGGCCACGCGTTCGCTGTGCCAGTGCAGCGCCGAGCCAGGTGGCGCGTCGGCGAGCACCAGCACATCGGTCAACCGCGCACCCGGCAGATGGCCGCCCTTGAGCAGCACGGCGCGCGCGCCGAGCGCCTGCAGCCCACGCGCCGCGGCTTCAAGTTGTGCCGCGCCGTCGATGCGCCGACCAAGCAGCCATGCCGCCTCGTCGAGGTTGGGCGTGACCAGCGAGGCCAGCGGGAACAGCTCGCGCACCAGCACCGCCGCGGTCTCCTCGGCGATCAGGCGGTCGCCGCTGGTGGCCACCATCACCGGGTCGAGCACCACGTGCTCGAAGCCGTGGCGGCGGATCGCCGCAGCCACCACGTGCACGACGGCCGGGTCGTGCAGCATGCCGATCTTGACCGCGTCGACGCCGATGTCCTCGACCACCGCATCGATCTGCTGCGCCAGCAGTTCGGCGGGCAGCGCATGGATGGCGCGCACACCCTGGGTGTTCTGCGCAGTGATCGCGGTGATCGCCGTCATGCCGTAGCAGCCCAGCGCCGCGGCGGTCTTCAGATCGGCCTGGATGCCGGCGCCGCCGCCGCTGTCCGAGCCCGCGATGCTGAGGATGCGGGCGTAGCGCCCGCGCGGCGCGATGAAATCAGGGTCGGTCATCGACTGTGCTCCAGCGTCGGGTGCATCGCCGCGCGCAGCCGGCGCGCCGCATCGAACGGGTCGGGCGCGGCGCACAGTGCGCTGACCACCGCCACACCATCGGCGCCGGCCGCCATCACCCCGGCCACGTTGTCGGCATCGATGCCGCCAATGGCCACGAGGGGGCGCCGCGTCAACGCGCGCATCGCGCGCAGTCCGTCCAAGCCCAGCGCGGGCGCCGCATCGGGCTTGGTGGCCGTGGCAAACACCGGACTCACGCCAAGGTAGTCGACCGGCTCGCGCTCGGCGGCGCGCAACTGCTCGAGCGTCTCGACCGACAGGCCGATCAGCGCGGCGGGCATCAGGCAACGCACCACGCTCGGCGGCATGTCGGCCTGGCCGACGTGCACACCGTCGGCGCAAGCGGCCAGCGCCACGTCGAGCCGATCGTTCACGATCAACGGCACGCCCAGCGGCGCGAGCACGACCTTGAGCGCGCGCGCGCGTTCGACGAAGGCCCGCGTCTCCAGCGTTTTCTCGCGCAGTTGCACGCAACTCGCGCCACCGCGCACCGCCGCCTCCACCACCGACAGCAGATCGCGCGCGCCGCACAGTGCGCTGTCGGTCACGAGGTGCAGGCGCAGTTGCTCGACGCGCCAGGCGGGATGGCCCGACTCAGACATGGACGACCAGCTTCAGGCGCGAGACGAAGCTCGCGCGCTCCAACAGCTGCAGTCCGTCGAGCAGCTCGATCTGCAGCCGACCGACGCCGCCCTTTTGCGCCTGCACGCGCTCCACCGCAAGCTCGCCGACCACGCCGAGGCAGGCCATCGCGGCGGCGGTGGCGCGCCAGGGATCGGGCTGGACCGCGGCGAACGCACCCACCAGCGCGCTTGCCGAGCAACCCACACCGGTGACGCGCGTCATCCACGGATGGCCGTTCGACAAGGTCAGCCAGCGCCCGGCGGCATCGACGACATGATCGTCGGCGCCGCTGACGCAGACCACCGCGTTCTGGTCGCGCGCCAGTGCGAAGGCGGCATCGACGGCCTCGTTCGACGAGGCCGCGCTGTCGACACCGCGCGTGGTTGCGGCCAGCCCGGCCACGCTCATGATCTCGGAGGCGTTGCCACGAATCACGGTGGGCGCGCCGGTCTGCAGCAGTTCGGTCAGCGCGCGATTGCGGTACGGCGTGGCACAGGCACCGACCGGGTCGAGCACGACCGGGATGGCGCGTGCGAGCGCGGTCTGCAATGCGAGCTGCATCGAGCGGACCCAGTCCGGCTCGAGCGTGCCGATGTTGAGCACCAGCGCCTGGGCGATGCCGGCCATGTCCTGCACTTCCTCGTGCGCATGCGCCATCACCGGCGCCGCGCCCACCGCCAGCAGCGCGTTGGCGTTGTAGTTCATGACCACCAAATTGGTGATGCTGTGCACCAGCGGTGCTCGTTCGCGCACCGCCTGCAGGTCGGCCCACAGGGCCATGGCATCGAGAGGGGTTCCAGGTTCCATGCCGGCTACTCCAACGTTGGTTGGCACAGGCACGGACACCACAGCAAGCTGTCGCTTCCCTACGCTGGCACAACCCAGATCAGGTTCAAAGGGTTTGTCTCAGTCGACGCGACGCCGACACCCCTAGCGGATGGCCCGCGCGCAACGCGCCCAGGCCGATGCCATTATCGCTCGGCGTGGATGGGCAGGCATTGCTGTGGTCCCACAACGGTCCTCGACTGCCACGCCAACCCGTTCGCGTCGAACTCGTATCCAATACGCGGATGCAAGCACCCCAAGACACCGAACGGCGCCTGACCGATCTGGAGATCAAGGCCAGCTTCACCGAAGACCTGGTGGACCACCTGAACCAGCTCGTGATCCGCCAGCAGGAGCAGATCGACCGGCTGGTGCGCGAAGTCACCGCCCTTCGGCTGCAGGCGCCCGCAGGCGATACCGGCGAGCCGCGCAGCCTGCGCGACGAACTGCCGCCGCACTACTGACATCGATGCGCGTTCCATGGCACAGGAATCGCAGCATGACACGGCGCACACCCTGAATCCGGACCGCGTGTGACGCGGCACGCCCACGCGCTTCACGAGCACACCGGCGTGACGCGGCCCATTCGAGTCGGCGTCAGGACCAGTGCGACGTCAGGCGCGCCCACCAGCCCGGTCGGCGCGTCGTGCGGGCGCTCGGCGCGGGCTGCGCCGACGCGAACAGACATCCCAGGCGCACGATGCCCGCGTCCTCGGGTGGATCGCAGACTCCGGGCTCCATGCCGTGGCGGTGCATGAATGCGAGCATGCGGCCATTGGCATGGAGCACGTCACCGTAGAGCTCGCGCAAGCCCGAGTCGCGCGCGGCCTGCACCAGCGTGCGCATCAACTCGTTGGCCACACCCTGACCGTGCCAGGCATCGCTCACGCTGATCGCCAGCTCGGCCGTGCCGCGTTCGGGATCGACGACATACCAGACGGCCTCGCCGACAATCTCTTCGCCATTGGCACCCCAGATGCAGGCGACCCAGGCGGCATGCCGCTGCCCGTCGGCGTCGACCAGACGGCGCAGCAAGGAGGGTGAGACGCCGTTGACGGCGCCATGGAACCGGTTGCGACGCGACGCACCACTGAGCCCCAGAAGAAACTCCTGCATGGCCTGGGCATCGGGCAGATGGACCCGCCGGATCACTGCAGGCTGACGCGGCGGCTGTTCCATGAACAAACACTCCTGCTCCGAAAGACTGGCACTTTACCGTTCGGTCGGTCATGCGTCCAGCCGCGGCGGCGCTCTCCAAGCCCTGTTCGAGCCTCGGCAAATGCGGGAGCGCAAAGCCCGCATCGGCTGCCCAGGCCTGAGGCACAATTCGTTACCGAGAGTCCGCACCGTCGCGGACGCCATGTTCCGCCCCTCGATCGCACGTACCGCCGCAAAACAAAGAATGCTCAAGACCCGCCTTGCAGTTCGCTCGGTCGGCGCCTCCTCCGCAGCGCCATGACGACCGCGCTCGACACCGGCATCGACGAACTTGCAGCCGGAGAGGCCGCGGCCGGCCCGCGCCGAATCCACCCGATCGTCAAACTGGACTACGGCGTTCGAGCGGTGGCGCACGTCAGTACCGGCGCCATCTTGTTGTCGGTGTTCATCGAGCGTCCGCCGGTGCCGGCGGTCTGGGCCGGATTCTTCTTCACGGCATTCCTGTGGGCGCACGTCGCGTACCAGCTGTCGAGCCGGGCCCGCGACACCAAGCGCGCCGAGCTGCGCAACCTGCTCTTCGATGCGTTCGTGATGGGCGCCTGGGCTGCACTGTCGGGCTTGAACATCTGGATCACGACGTGCCTGTTCGTTGCCATCAACACCGCCAATCTGAGTATCGGCGGTCTGCGCTTCGCCCGGACCAGCGTGGGCATGTTCATCGTCGGGGTTGCGGCGGCCGTGTTCACCTTCGGCTTCCAGTGGAACCTCGAAGCGTCGCTGCTGACGCAGGCCCTGACGGCAGCCAGCCTCGCGTTGTTCAACCTGGTGTTCGGACTGCAGTCCCACGTCCAGACACGCAGCGCGGTTCGAGCCAACCGCGAAGTCAAGGAGCGCAACCGGCTCATCGAACGCCAGAGCCTGGAACTGGAACACGCGCGCAAGCTGGCCGAGATGGACCGGTCGGCTGCGGAAGAAGCCCGCCAGCAGGCCGAGAACGCGAATGGCATCAAGAGCGCTTTCCTGGCCAACATGAGCCACGAATTGCGCACGCCGCTGAATGCAGTGATCGGCTACACCGAGATGCTGGAGGAAGACCTGGCCGACCAGCCGAACATGGGGACCGCGCTCGACGACCTGGGGCGCGTCAAGGGCGCGGCACGGCATCTGCTGGGGCTGATCAACGAGGTCCTCGATCTGTCGAAGATCGAAGCCGACAAGCTCGAGCTGAACCTGGAGGACTTCGACCTCGCGGAGCTGGTGGATCAGGTCGCCTCGACATGCCAGCCGCTGGTGTCTGGCAACGCCAACCGGCTCGCGGTCACCGTTCCTGCAGGGTTGGGCCAGATCCACTCCGACGCGACCCGCCTGCGCCAGGTGCTCTTCAACCTGGTGTCGAACGCCGCGAAGTTCAGCCACTCCGGCGTGATCCGGCTCAACGTCACCCCAGACACCGACGCCCGGGGCCGCCCGTTGATGGTGTTCGAGGTATCGGACACCGGCATCGGCATGACGCCGGAACAGCTGGGCAAGCTGTTCCAGCCCTTCGTGCAAGCCGAATCCAACACGACACGCCGGTATGGCGGCACCGGCCTCGGACTGGTGATCAGCCGCCGCCTGTGCCGATTGATGGGCGGTGACGTCACCGCCACCAGCGAAGCCGGCAAGGGCAGCTGTTTCCGAGCGACCGTCCTCGCCGTCAGCCCCGACGCATCGGCCCGCGCGGAATGGACCGAACGCAAGGCCGCGGTACGTCCGAATGACGCACCGGCAGCTGCGGCGGCCGCACCCGCCGCACCCGCCGCATCCATCGCACCGGTCTCACCCGCCGCGTCGGCCGCTGCCGACGAGCGCATCCGCGCCGTCGTGCAGGCTGCGCCGATGTTCCTGATCCTGTGGCGGGCCGCAGACGATGTGATCTTGCTTGCGGGGCCGTCGAGCCAACGCCTCTTCGGGTACCCGGCAGAGGCATTGACAGGCTTGTCGATGCAGCGCCTGTACGGCGCGCACAGTGTGAACGGCGAGGCGCTTCGGGATGCGCTCACGCGCGACGGCGCGGTCAGCGATCACGAGCTGCGCTTCCTGCGCGCCGACGGCGTGGAGTTCTGGGGCCGCGTGTCCGCGCACCATTTGCAGTACAGCGGCCGCACCTGCCTGATTGCCGGCGTCGTCGATATCAGCGATCTGCGCGACGCACAGACGGCAACCGCCGCCGCAAGCCAAGCCAAGTCCCGCTTCCTCAGCAACGTCGGCCATGTGATGCGCACGCCGCTGACCGACATCATCGGTTACGCCGACCTGTTGATCGAGGCCGCTGCAGACCCGGTCGATCCACCCGATGTCGTGGTCGAAGCCGGGCGCATCCGCGAATCGGGCCTCACCTTGCTGGGCATGATCGACGCCTTGCTCGACCACGCCGCCCTCGAGACGGGCGACATCGAGATGCAACTCGAGCCGGTGGAGCTCGAGCCGCTGGTGGCCGAGCTGCGGACCGCGGTACGACCGATGCTTGCGCGCCGCGCCAACCACCTGACCGTGTCCGAGATTCCCGCCGTGCGCGTGATGGCCGATCGCACGCGCCTCAAGCAGGCGTTGCTCTATCTTGTCAGCCACGCCAATGGCAACGGCCGGAGGTCCGAGATCGGACTCTTCATCAAGCCCGCGATCGACGGCGCGCTGGACCTGATGGTGCGCGACATCGGTGCGGGCATGCCGTTCGACACGTCGACTCCGGCGCCCCAGCCTTTGGACGCGACATTGGGCCGCGTCGCGCCGGCAATCGGCGATCTCGGTCTGAACCTGTCGATCAGCCGCGGCCTGTGCGAACGCATGGGCGGCACTTTCATCGCCGAGCGGGCGCCCGACAAAGGCTCGCGCTTCACCGTGCGGCTGCCGCTCGCCACCGTGCCCGCCACCGCCGGCGAACCCAACGGGAGATGACATGACGAAAATCCTGCTCGTCGAGGACAACGAACTGAACCGAGACATGCTGTCGCGCCGCCTGATTCGGCGCGGCTATGAGGTCGTGATGGCGGTTGACGGGGCGCAGGCCCTGGCCGCCGTCGCGCGCGAGCGACCCGACCTCATCTTGATGGACATGAGCCTGCCGACGATGGACGGCTGGGAGGCCACGCGTCGTCTCAAGGCCGACATCGAATTGCGCGCCATTCCGGTCATTGCCCTGACCGCTCACGCGATGTCGGGCGACCGGGAGCGCGCCCTGGACGCGGGCTGCGACGAATTCGATACCAAGCCGATCGAGTTCGACCGTCTGGTGAGCAAGATGGAAGGCCTGCTGTGAGCACATCGGCAACGAATCCGCCCTTCGTGCAGGGCGCTGCAATCCGGGGGGTGGCTTGAGAAAATCCCTGATGCGCCGCCACCTTGAGGGCTCTAGCATGAACGCCATGAATGCAGCGGCTTTCGCCGGCACGGTGTCCAGCCCTCCGGAGCGCATCAGCTGCGTCGCGGAACGGACCTGTCTGCCGTCGCTGCTGGCCTTGACGGACAGCTACTGCACGCGCCACAAGGTCGATCCTCAGAGTCAGCACGACCTGCGCCTCATCGTGGAGGAGGCTTGCGTCAACGTCATGTCCCACGCCTACCCGCCCGGTGAACCCGGCCCGCTGTCGCTTCAGATCGAGGCCAGGCTTCACGACGGCCTGCCGGCCATGGAGATCACCATCGAGGATCAGGGTCGACCCTTCAACCCCTTGGAGCTGCCCGCGCCGGATCAGACCGGGCCGTTGGATGAGCTTCCGATCGGTGGTCTGGGCGTGCTCCTGATCCGCCGCTTGTCGGACCTGCAGCACTACAGCCACGATCGCCAACGCGGCAACGTGTTCATGATCACGAAGTTCCTGCCGCCCGCGCGGCGCGATTGATTCAACCTTTTCGGGAGACGGTTTTGGAGATCGTAGTAACTGAGCGAGACGCCATCACGGTGGTGGCGATCAAGGGCAGCGTGGACAGCCTGAACGCCGACCAGCTGACAGCCGCCTTCGCCGAGCCGATCCAACAGGGCCACGTGCGTCTGGTGGCCGACTTCGGCGCCGTCACCTACACCAGCAGCGCAGGCCTGCGCTCACTGCTGGCGACCGTGAAGGACTGCCGCCGCCAGGGCGGCGACCTGCGCATCGCTGCCCTGCAGCCCCAGGTGGAGCGCGTGTTGTCGATCTCCGGCTTCACCAGCATCATCAAGACCTTTGCCGATCGCGATACCGCGGTTGACAGCTTCAAGGCCCCGGCGTGACTGGCGGCGCCACCGAAAAGCCCTGCGTCTCGCTCGTCATCGGCTCGGGCAGCGTCAAATGCGCAGCGGCGATTGGCGTCGTCAAGGCGCTCACCGACGCGGGCATCGGGATCGACCGTGTCGTCGGATGCAGCGCCGGCGCCTTGTTCGCATCGATCATCGCGCTCGGCTACGACACGGCGTCCGCCAAGGACATCACCGTGCGCACCTGGACCCGCAAGCTGACCTCGCGGCCCCATCGGATGGGGTACTTGCAGGTCCTCGCACCGAAGCTGTTCGGCTTCAAGGTCGACAACTTCGGCCTGCGCGACGACCGGGCCATCCTCGACGCGATCCGGTCGGTCTTCGGCGACAAGCGCATCGAGGACACGCAGATACCGCTGCACATCACCGCCACCGATTTCACCAACGGTGAGCTGGTGGAGATCGCGCGCGGCAGCATCGCACAGGCCATCCGCGCGAGCCTGGCGCTGCCGTTGGCCTTCTCTCCGGTGAAGCTGGACGGCAGGCTGCTCGTGGATGGCTACCTGGCCGACCCGCTGCCGCTGAGCGTGGCCATGAAGCACGGCGCTCGGGTGATCGTGGGCGTGGGCTTCGAGAGTCCGTACCAGGAAAACGTCCGCAGCGCGGGGCGCTTCGCGTTCCAGCTGGGTGCGATTCTGTCCAACAACCTTCTCAAGTCGAAGCTGGCATTCCACAGCATCGCGCACCACTCCGAGGTCATCATGATCCTGCCCGAGTTCAAGCAACGGGTGCGGCTGTTCGACACGGCCAAGGTGCCGTATATCGTGGAGGAAGGCGAACAGGCCACGCTGCAGCAACTGCCCTACCTGCGAGAACTTCTGGCCGCGGAAACCGCGCCGGCGGCCTAGGGCCTCGACCGGTGACGCCCTTGCAGACGGGCCTCGTCCGTCCGGCCACCGTGCACGGCGCGGAGCTGGCCCGATGAGTTCGGCTCAGGCCCCGGCCAGCGCGCGCGAGCGGCCGATGCGATTGCTCGTGGTCGATGACCTGGAGATGAATCGCGACCTGCTGGTGCGACGGGTCCGGCGTCTCGGTCACGAAGCCGACGTTGCGGTGAACGGCCTCGACGCGCTCGAGAAGCTTCGCGCAGCGCCTTGGGATCTGGTGCTGCTCGACATCACGATGCCGGAGATGGATGGCTACGACACGCTGCGCAACATCAAGGCCGACCCGCTGCTGGCCCACGTGCCGGTGGTGATGGTGTCTGCCATCGATGAAACCGACAGCGTCGTGCGCTGCCTGGAGCTTGGCGCGGACGACTACCTCACCAAGCCCTTCAACCCGATCATTCTGCAGGCCCGCATCGAGTCATCGCTGGCCAAGAAACGCCTTGCGGACCAGCGCCGCGTGGTGCTGCAGGCGCTGTCGCGCGAAATGGACATCGGGCAGCGCATTCAGCAGGGCTTTTTACCTGACGCGATGCCGGTGCTCGGGGGCTGGGATCTGGCCGGACGCTGCACCCCGGCGCGGCGCGTCTCGGGTGACTTCTACGACGCATTCCTGCTGCCCAGTGGCCGGCTCGCACTCATCGTTGCCGATGTCTGCGACAAGGGCGTCGGTGCGGCGCTGTACATGGCGCTGTTTCGCACGCTGCTCCGGACCATGGCGTGTCAGACATCGACCAGCGAGGCGCCGGCCGACACGTTGCAACGCACCGTATCGTTCACGAACGACTACATCGCGACAGTGCACTCGCGCGAGAACATGTTTGCGACCGTGTTCTTCGCCGTCCTCGACCCGGCCAGCGGCCATCTCGACTACGTGAATGCCGGCCACGACGCGCCCATGATCCAGCGCAGCTCGGGCGGCGACGCGGTTCGCCTGCTGCCTTCGGGCGCCGCGGTGGGTTTGTGGGCAGGCAATCGCTTCCCGGTCCAGACGGACACGCTGGCAGCGGGCGACTGCCTGTTCGTCTACACCGATGGGGCGACCGAAGCGGTCGGTGAAACCGGCCCGTTCGGCGAGACCGCGCTGCAGCAACTGATCGCTGCGGGTTCGTCGTCCGCGTCGGAGCTGCTGGCAACGGTTCACGCTCGACTTGCCGCACACGTCGGCAGTTTCGATCAATACGATGACATCACGATGCTGTGCGCCATGCGTGCGCAAGATCACGATGCGTGAGCGCGCCCTCGAGCAGCGCCTGGAAGGCTCGTGCTCTGCGGCGTTCGGCGCCCGCGTCGGACGCTATAGTCGTTCGCCGGCAAGCGCCGAGCGACGCAGCCGGGGGGAATCAGTGGCGGGAGGCCCGAGTGGTGGATCGAATCCTTGAAGATGAACCGATGTTCGCGCCCGCGAACGTCCTGTCGCAACGCAAGGTCCACCCGATCGTCACGTTGAACTATCCGGTGCGCGTGGGCGCGTACCTGCTGGTCCTCGTCATCATGGTCTCGGCGCTCATCCATGCGCAGCCACCGCTGTGGGCCTGGGTCTTGCTCGGGCTGACGGGTCTGTTCTGGGGGCATCTTGCCTTCTTCATCGCGAGCCGCGCGCGCGACACCAAGGCCAGCGAGCTGCGCAACGTGCTCGGCGACAACCTGCTGATCGGCGGCTTTGCCGCGCTGACGGGCTTCAGCCTGTGGCCCAGTGCAATGATGTTCACGGCGATCGTGGCCGCGGGCCTGTGCGTCAACGGCCTTGCCTTTGCCCTGCGGGGCACGGTTGCATTCGCGCTCGGAGCGCTGCTGATGCTGAGCGCGGGCCGCTTCGAGTTCACCCCCGAGGCGAGCTTGTTCACCGCGGTCATTTCGGCCGCCGGGCTCTTCCTGTTCAGCTCGATGCTCGGCATCTACTCCAACATCGCGGCGCGGCGGGCCGTGCGCGCGCGGCGCGAAGTCCAGGCCCAGAATTCGCACATCGAAGAACAACGCCAGCATGTCCAGCGTTCGCGTGACCTGGCCGAGACCGAGCGCGCAGCCGCCAACCAGGCACGTGACCTGGCCGAGGCGGCGAACCGCGCCAAGAGCGCCTTTCTCGCCAACATGAGTCACGAGTTGCGCACGCCACTCAATGCCATCATCGGCTACTCGGAAATGCTGGAAGAGGACATCGATGACGCTGGCCAGCGCTCCGACCTGCAAAGGATCCGCAGCTCTGGCAAGCACTTGCTGGGCCTGATCAACGACGTCCTCGACCTGTCCAAGATCGAGGCCGGCAAGACCGAGTTGCGCATCGACGTCTTCGATGTCGACCAGCTCATCGATCAGGTGACGTCGACGATGCGTCCGTTGCTGAACCAGAACGGCAACCAGTTCAAGCTGCGGCTGCAGGGGCCGCTCGGCGTGATGACCAGCGACTCCACCCGGTTGAGCCAGGTGCTCCTGAATCTGCTCTCGAACGCCGCCAAGTTCACCCACCAGGGCGAGGTGGTGCTGGCGGTCCGCCGTGAATCCGGTGACCGCGGCGGGTGGTTGCAATTCGAGGTGATGGACAGCGGCATCGGCATGACACCCGAACAATGCCTGAAGCTGTTCCAGCCCTTCGTTCAGGCCGACGCAGACACCACCCGCCTGTACGGCGGCACGGGCCTCGGCCTGGTGATCAGCCGCCGGCTGTGCCGGATGATGGGCGGCGACGTGACAGTGGACAGCGAGGCCGGGCACGGCACCCGCCTGACGGTGCGGGTGCCCGCGCGCGCGCCCGACACCAGCGGCGCCATCGAAGCGCGCCCCGACGCCGCGGCAACGCCGCCACCCACCCGTGCCTCGACGCCGCCTCCGCCGGCGCCCGATCGCGCGCACGCCGAACCGGCGCCGACGGAGGCGTCGCGCGACCTGCCGGCCTCCCAGCGCATCATCTCTCAGGCCATCACCTCGCCGGCGGTGTTTCGCATCTCGCCCGAGGGCACGTTGACGAACCTGAACCAGGCGATGGCAAGATTGTTCGGATACGGCTCGCCGGCCCAGATGCTGACCGCGGTGACCGATGTCGGAACGCAGCTGTTCGGATCCGCCGAGGCCTGGCCCGAGTACCGCCGCCGCCTGCTGAACGAAGGCTTCGTCGTCGATTTCGAATTCGAGGCTCGCCGCGCAGACGGCTCGGTGATGTGGTTGTCGCAGGACGCCTGCGCCGTGCGCGACGAGAAGGGAGTCATTTCCCGTTTCGAATGCTTCGCCAAGGACATCACCGAACTCAAGCTGGCTTGCCTGGCGCTCGAGCGGCGCTTGCGCGAGGTTGCGAAGGCGACCGAAGCCACGGTGAGCGCACCGCAGCGCGACACCGGCTTCACGCTGAACCTGCTTCAACCGACCTTGGGCGCAGGCAGGCCCCTCACCCGCTGATCGGAGCGCCCCCTGTGGCCTCCGTCGACCGCAGCAACCCGTCCCCCGGCATCGAGCCCGGTCTGGAGGTGCCTCGCGTCCACCCCCTCGTCGCGCTGGGCTACCGGGTCCGCGTGCCGGCACACCTGTGCACCCTGGTGATGCTTGCGTCGAGTTTCGCAAGCACTGGAGCCGCGGCCTGGGTCTGGGTCCTGGCGCTGTTCTACGGCCTGGTGTGGCCTCACCTGGCCCACTCCCTCGGCAGGCGCAGCCGCGACAGCAAGGCCGCAGAGCTGCGCAACCTGCTGGCAGACTCGGTGTTCGCGGGAGCATTCGCGGCCTTGTCCGGCTTCAGCCTGTGGCCGAGCGTGGTGCTCGTCACCGGCATCAACGCCGCCAGCCTGAGCGTCGGTGGCGGCCGCTTCGCGCTGCGTGCGTTTGCCGTTTGCGTGTTGAGCGCCGCCGGCGTCGGGGCGTTCACCGGCTTTCGCTTCACGCCCGAATCGACCCTCGTCACCTCGCTCATCTGTGCCGCGAGCTTCTTCGGCTATGCGGTGATCTTCAGCCTTCGAACCCACACCGAGGCCAGGCGCCTGATTCGCACCCAGCGCGAACTGCGCGCCACCAACGAGCGCATGGAAGAACAACAGCGCAACCTCGAGCAGGCGCTCGAGCTGGCCGAGTCGGCGAACCGCGCCAAGAGCAGCTTTCTCGCCAACATGAGCCACGAGTTGCGAACACCGCTCAATGCCATCATCGGCTACGCCGAAATGCTCGAAGAAGACGTTGACGACGTGGCCCAGCGCTCCGACCTGCAGCGCATTCGCTCCTCCGGCAAGCACCTGCTCGGCCTGATCAACGACGTGCTCGATCTCTCGAAGATCGAAGCCGGCAAGATCGAGCTCCACATCGAGGTGATCGATATCGGCCAGCTCGTCGAGCAGGTCACGTCGGCGACGCGTCCGCTGCTGACCGCGAACGGCAACCGGCTCGATCTGCAAGTCGAAGCGCCGCCGGGCGAATTGACCGGCGACGCAGCCCGGCTGCGCCAGGTTCTCATGAACCTGCTGTCGAACGCCGCCAAGTTCACCGCGCAGGGCGTCGTGGTGCTGAGCGTGCGCCGCACAGGCGAGCCGCCCACGCAGCGCGTCGCCTTCGAGATTCGCGACACGGGCATCGGCATGACGCCGGCGCAGCTCGAGACACTTTTCGTCCCGTTCGTGCAGGTCGATTCGGCCAGCACCCGCCGCTACGGAGGCAGCGGCCTCGGCCTCGTCATCAGCCGCCGCCTGTGCGAAGCGATGGGTGCCTAGCTCGAGGTGCAAAGCGAGCTGGGGCGCGGCACGTGCTTCACCGTCAGCCTGCCCGCGCGGTGGACGCCCGCGCCACAGGCGCGGGCAGCTTCACCTCAGGAAGCTGTGCGCTGACACGGCATCGCACCAACCGCATCGAGCCGAAGACCAGCGCGTGAGCGCTGCGGTGGCGGCAGCGGACGGGCGCCGCGGCGGATCTGATCCAAGCTGATCAGTCCGAAGGCGACCTGGTCTCAGTCGACGAATCGCGAAAACACCAGCGATGCGTTGGTTCCGCCGAAACCAAAGCTGTTGGACATGACCGTGTCCAGCGGCTGGTCCAACCGCTCGCGCAGGATGGGCAGACCCTCGGCGGCCGGGTCCAGATGCTCGATATGCGCCGACGCGGCCGCGAAGCCGCCCTGCATCATCAGCAGCGCGTAGATCGCTTCCTGCACGCCGGCCGCACCCAGCGAGTGGCCCGACAAGGACTTGGTGGAGCTGATGGGGGGAATGCGCTCGCCGAACACCTCGCGCACCGCGTTCAGCTCGGCCAGGTCGCCCACCGGCGTGGAGGTGCCATGGGCGTTGATGTAGTCGACCGGCGTGCGCACACGGGTCAAGGCCTGCTGCATGCAGCGCACCGCGCCTTCACCCGACGGCGCCACCATGTCCTGGCCATCGGACGTGGCGCCGAAACCGACCAGCTCGGCCAGGATCGTCGCGCCGCGGGCCTGTGCGTGCTCCAGGGCTTCGAGCACCAGCATGCCACCGCCACCGGCGATGACGAAGCCGTCGCGGGCCGCGTCGAAGGGACGCGAGGCTTGTTGCGGCCGGTCATTGAACGCGCTGGACATGGCGCCCATCGCGTCGAACAGCAGCGAAAGCTCCCAGCTTTCTTCTTCGCCGCCGCCGGCGAAGACCACGTCCTGCTGATCCCAGGCGATGAGCTGAGCGGCATGACCGATGCAGTGCGCGCTGGTTGCACAAGCCGACGTGATCGAGTAGTTGACCCCCTTGATGCCGAAGGGCGTCGCCAGGCAGGCCGAGACCGTGCTGCCCATGGTGCGCGTGACCATGAACGGGCCGACCCGCTTGATGCCCTTGGCGCGCAACGTATCTGCCGCCCAGACCTGGTTGAAGCTGGACGCCCCGCCGGAGCCGGCCACCAGGCCGGTGCGCGGGTTCGACACCTGCTCGGGGGCCAGGCCGGCCTGCTCGATGGCCTGCTTCATCGACAGCCAGGCGTAAGCCGCGGCGTCCCCCATGAAGCGCAGGGTACGGCGGTCCACCACCGCGTCCAGCTCGAGCGCGGGGCGGCCGCTGACCTGGCAGCGCAGGCCGCGCTCCGCATAGGTGGGGTTGAAGCGCAGGCCCGATCGCCCCTCGCGCAGGCTCTGTGTCACTTCGTCGGCGTTGTTGCCCAGGCAGGAAACGATGCCATGACCGGTGACGACAACTCGACGCATCAGAAATTCTCCGTGGACGTGAACAGGCCCACCTTGAGGTCGGTGGCGGCGTAGATTTCGCGGCCGTCGGCGTACATGTGGCCGTCGGCGATGCCCATCACCAGTTTGCGCTCGACCACGCGCTTCAGATCGAGGCGGTAGCTGACCTTCTTGACCGATGGCAACACCTGCCCCGAGAACCTGACCTCCCCCACGCCGAGCGCCCGTCCGCGCCCGGGGTTGCCGCGCCAGCCCAGCCAGAAGCCAACCAGTTGCCACAGCGCATCGAGGCCCAGGCAGCCAGGCATCACCGGATCGCCCTCGAAGTGGCAACCAAAGAACCACAGGTCGGCCCGGATGTCGAGCTCGGCCTCGATCAGACCCTTGCCGTGCGCGCCACCGGTGTCGTCGATGCGAAGGATTCGATCCATCATCAGCATGTTGGGCAGCGGCAGGCGGGCATTGCCGGGGCCGAAGAGCTCACCGCGGCCGCAGGCCAGCAGTTCATCGTGGCCATAGGCGTGGTGGCCGAGATCGCGCTGGCTGGTGCGCGTTGCGGCAAGTGGAGTGGCTTCTGTCGGTGTGTCGTGCATCTTGGGTGGCCGCGGGCTTCGGGGCCGATAAAGGGCAGATGGGAATCCGGTTCGGCGGATTCTCCCTGAATCCCCGCTCGGATCAGACCGCCATTTTGCCCGCTCCGGGGAATCGACAGCTGCGCGCCCGCGCCCGCGCAAGGGTAGCCCGGAGGCCCCCACAGGCTTGCAGCACAACGCGCCGTGGTTCCTCCTGCTGCGTGCGCCAGCTGCCGGCTCGACACCGGGTTCCTGGCGCGCAAGCCGGGAAAACACTGGCTCGGCGTCGATTGCACGACCGGATCGCCTCGCTCATACTCTGTGGAAACATGGCTACTCAGTAGTAAGTACCCGCAGTCCCACGTATTTCCGAGGAGCGCCTTGAGACTCTCGACAGAGACCGCCCCGATGCCTTCGTCCACC
>JBDSBD010000106.1:0-2748 GCA_039921765.1 Burkholderiaceae bacterium | reverse complement strand
CGCATCCCCTGCCTCGCGCTCGTCCCGGCTCGAGGCGACGATGATCCGCGTTCGCGGGGCGCGCACGCACAACCTGAAGAACATCGACCTCGATATCCCGCGCAACCGGCTGGTCGTGATCACCGGGTTGTCGGGCTCGGGCAAGAGCTCGCTCGCGTTCGACACCTTGTATGCCGAGGGCCAGCGCCGCTACGTCGAGAGCCTGTCGGCCTACGCGCGCCAGTTCCTGCAGCTGATGGACAAGCCTGACGTCGACGTGATCGAGGGCCTGTCGCCGGCGATCAGCATCGAGCAGAAGGCGACCTCGCACAACCCGCGCTCGACCGTCGGCACCGTCACCGAGATCCACGACTACCTGCGCCTGCTCTACGCCCGCGCCGGCACACCGTTCTGTCCCGATCACCAGCTGCCGCTACAGGCCCAGAGCGTGAGCCAGATGGTGGACGCGACCCTGGCCCTGCCCGAGGGCACGCGGCTGATGGTGCTGGCCCCGGTGGTGCGCGACCGCAAGGGCGAATTCACCGAGCTGTTCGCCGACATGCAGGCGCAGGGCTATGTGCGCTTTCGGGTCGATGGCGTCACCTTCGAGGCCGCCGAGGTACCCAAGCTGCAGCGCGCCGAGAAGCACGACATCGATGTCGTGATCGACCGCATCAAGGTCCACGCGGGCGCTGCCGGGTTGGCGCCCAGGGCCTTGCCCGAAGGCGCCGCGGCGGTCGCGAGTCCGGCCGACCCCGCCGCATCGGGGCTGCGCCAGCGCCTGGCCGAGAGCTTCGAGGCCGCGCTGCGCGTCGCCGACGGGCGTGCCATCGCGATGGAGATGGACGCAGGCGGGGCCGACGCCGCCGATGTGGCCCGGCCCGCGCGCGAGCACCTGTTCTCGAGCAAGTTCGCCTGCCCGGTGTGCAGCTATTCCCTGAGCGAACTCGAGCCACGGCTGTTCTCGTTCAACTCGCCGGTGGGCGCCTGCCCGACCTGCGATGGCCTGGGCCACACCACCGTGTTCGACGCCGAGCGCGTGGTCGCGTTTCCGTCGCTGAGCCTGGCCAGCGGTGCGGTCAAGGGCTGGGATCGGCGCAACGTCTACACCTTCTCGATGCTCGAGAGCGTGGCGCGCCACTACGGCTTCGACATCGACGCCGCGTTCGAAGACCTGCCCGAGCGCGCGCGCGCGGTGCTGCTGCTGGGCTCGGGCAGCGAGGACGTCGAGTTCACCTACGAGGCCGAAGGCCCGCGCGGCAAGCCGCGCAGCGTGAAGCGCAGACATCCGTTCGAAGGCATCCTGCCCAACCTCACGCGGCGCTTTCGCGAGACCGATTCGACCGCGGTGCGCGAAGACCTGCTGCGCTACCAGAGCGTCAAACCCTGCCCCGATTGCGACGGCGCGCGGCTGCGGCGCGAAGCCCGCCACGTGTTCCTGGTCGATGCGGGACACGCTTCGCCCGGGTTCGAGGCCGGGCCATCGGTCGGGCCCGCGCTCAGCCTCGCCGGCCAGGCGCCCGCACTCGAACCTGCAGCCGAAGCGGCGCCAGATACCGCGTCACCACTGGCGCGTGCCGAACCCATCTACCGGATCGGGCGCCTGACGCTGCGCGAGTGCCTGGCGTATTTCGAGAACCTGCGACTGGCTGGCGCCAAGGCCGAGATCGCCGACAAGGTGGTACGCGAGATCTGCTCGCGGCTCAAGTTCCTCAACGACGTGGGGTTGAGTTACCTGAGCCTGGACCGCAGCGCCGATTCGCTCTCGGGCGGCGAGTCGCAGCGCATCCGGCTCGCGAGCCAGATCGGCTCGGGCCTGACCGGCGTGATGTACGTGCTCGACGAGCCCAGCATCGGCCTGCATCAGCGTGACAACGAGCGCCTGATGGGCACCTTGAGGCACCTGCGCGACATCGGCAACAGCGTGCTCGTGGTCGAGCACGACGAGGACGCGATCCGCGGCGCCGACCACGTCATCGACATGGGGCCGGGCGCCGGCGTGCACGGCGGGCGCGTGATGGCGCAGGGCACACCGGCCGAAGTGGCGGCCAACCCGGCCTCGCTGACCGGGCGCTATCTGTCGGGCGCGCTGCGCATCGCGGTGCCGGCGCGCCGGGTGGCCCCGAGCGGACCTCGCCCCGATCCACTCCCCGGGGCAGAGGAGACCCGGGCGGAGTCATCGCTCGGGACGGCACCCGGGAATTCACTCGCTCTCCAGGGGCCGCGGGACGGCGCCTTCGAGCCGCTTGCGGCGAGCCCGTCGAGCCGTGCCGGCCTGGAAGTCGGTACGCGAGCCGAAAGTGCCGGCTGGCTTCGGATCGAAGGCGCGCGCGGCAACAACCTGAAGCGGGTGACGGTCGATATCCCCGTCGGCCTGCTCACCTGCGTCACCGGAGTCTCGGGTTCGGGCAAGAGCACGCTCGTCAACGACACGCTGTACGCCAGCGTGGCACGCAGGCTCTACAACAGCCATGCCGAGCCCGAGCCATTCGACAGCATCGAAGGCCTGGAGGCGTTCGACAAGGTCATCAACGTCGACCAGAGTCCGATCGGGCGCACGCCGCGCTCCAACCCGGCAACCTACACGGGGCTGTTCACGCCGATCCGCGAGCTCTTCGCCGAGGTGCCGGCGGCGCGCGAGCGCGGCTACGGCCCCGGGCGCTTTTCGTTCAACGTGGCCGGTGGGCGCTGTGAAGCCTGCCAGGGCGACGGCGTGCTCAAGGTCGAGATGCACTTCCTGCCCGACGTGTACGTGCCGTGCGACACCTG
>JBDSBD010000105.1:0-11305 GCA_039921765.1 Burkholderiaceae bacterium | reverse complement strand
AGCAGCATCGTCGCGACGTCGCCGGGGTTGGGCCGCGGGATCGGTGCCGCGCTCGTGCCGGGCGCAGCAGATGCTGACGCAGATGCCGATGCATCGAGCAGCGCGCGCAGCGCGATCTGCCGCGCGCGCGGTTCGCCGGCGACGATCACGCTGCGCAACGCCGGAAACTTCGCCTGCATCTCGGCCGCCATGTCGCGGTAGTCGAAGTTGCCGACGATATCGGCGACGACATAGGCGACCGCGCCCGACGCGTTGATGAAGTGCTCGACCTCGGCGTGGCGATGGGCGCGCAGTGCCATCACCGGAATCGCGCCGATCCGCGTCAGCGTGAGGTAGATGAACACGAAATCAAGCCCGTTCGGCAGTTGCACGACCACGCGGTCGAGCGCGCGCAGTCCTTGAGCGTGAAACGCGGTCGCGAGGCGCGCCGCGCTCAAGACGAGCTCTGCGTATGTGACGCGGCGTTCGCCGCAGACCACCGCGACCTTGTCGGGCGTGCGTACTGCCGTGCGCTCGACCATCTCGAAGATCGTCAGACCGAGCCACAGGCCTGAAGCGCGGTAGCGCGCAGCCAGGTCCTCGGGCCAGGGAACGCAGCCTTCAAGCATCGTGAGCCTTTCGGTCCGCGCGGCCCGCCGCCTCGGGATGGAGTTGCTCATAGGCCGCGGCGAGCGCCGGATCGCGTGCACGCACCTGAGCGTGGTCGACGCGGCCGTTGCGAACGAGGTAGTCGTAGGCGAACGAGACCGGATCGAGTTGCAGCTTCGGGCCGAGGTTCTCGTACCACTCGGTGCTCCTGATCGCGGCGGCCTGCAGCGAGTCGGAGCCGGGCCGACGCGTGCGCTCGAACTCGGCCAGGATGCGCGCCACGTCGCCGTCGAACGCGCGGCTCGCGTTGAACAGCGCGATCGAGTCCTGCATCGCCATGCGCGTGCCCGATCCGATCGACGGATGCCCGGTGCGCAACGCGTCGCCGAGCAGCACGACGTTGCGCCACGACCAGTGCCGGTTCTTCACGATCGCGTAGCGGAACCATGCCGACTTGTTCGACTGCAGCACGTGACACTGCAGGTCGTCGGCAAAGGCGCGTCCGCAGTACGCGAGGCTTTCGGCTTCGCCCATGCGGCCAAGGCCCGAGGCCTCGAAGGTCGCCGGGTCGCACTCGACCAGAAAGGTGCTGTGCGTACGGCTGTAGCGGTAGGCGTGCGCAATCAGCAGGCCGTCGTCGTTCTGGCGGAAGATCAGCGTCAGCGGGTCGAACAGCCTCGTCGTGCCGTACCAGGCGAAGAGGTTCGGGCGCAGGTCGAGAGACGGCTCGAAGTGCGGTTCGTAACGGCTGCGGATCGTGCTGTGGGCGCCGTCGGCAGCGACGATCAGGTCGCAATCGGAGAATTCATCGAGATCGCTCGCCTTGTGGTCGAACCCGACATCGACGCCGACCCGGCGGCAGTGCTCGTGCAGCGCGCGCAGCAGCTCGATGCGCGCCATCCGGTGGAACACGTTGTGCGCGAGCCCGACCTCGATGCCGCGGTGCACGATCGCCATCGCGTCGTGCACCTCCTGGTCGCGCGTGATCGACGCGTAGAGCTCCGGCGCGATGTCGCGAACGAACGCGAGCGCGACATCGGAGAACACGACTCCCCAGCCGTAGGTCGCGTTCTCGGGGTCGCGTTCGACGACGCGCACTTCGTGTGCCGGGTCGGCACGCTTCATCAGGTACGCATAGAACAGCCCCGCCGGGCCGCCGCCGATGACACCGATCTTCATGCGTGCCTCAGGCCGCGGCGCAAGCCAAGCGCTGTTCGCGCCACATCCCGACCGCCTGCTGCACCGGCCGGTCCGAGAAGCTGAACAGCACGCACTCGTCGCTGGACTGCAGCTCGAGCGTCTGCCACGACGGCACGACGAAATGATCGCGCGGCGCGAAGTCGAACTCGAGCCGCTTTTCGCCCGAGCCGATGACGGCGCGGCCATGGCCCTCGACGACGCTGTAGACCGCGCCGTCGGTCTGCCGGCTCGGCTGCGACCTGAAGCCGGCCGGCAGCAGCTGCATGAAGGTCGCCATCGTCGGCATCGGCGCGCCGCCGGTGGCCGGGTTCACGTAGCGCAGCTTGACGCCGTCCCAGGCATCGACCGGTGCGCTCTTGCTCAATGTCGCGAGCGCCTCGCGGCTGCGCGCGTACGGATAGCTGAAGATCGGCGAGGTCGCGCCATGCGGCGCGTCGTGGCGCAGCGGTGCCATGTTCGCAGCCCAGCGCGCGTGGTTCGTGCCTTCGGGGCGCAGCACCGGCTGCACTGGTGTCGGATGGTTCTCGGCGAAGCCGGCATCGAGGAAACGCACCAGCGGAATGTCGAGGCCGTCGAGCCAGACCACCGGGCCGTCGGCGTCGGCGTCGTGGCCGTGGTCGTGCCAGGTCCAGCTCGGCGTGATGATGAAGTCGCCCGGCGCCATCGTCGCGCGCTCGCCGTCGACTGCGGTGTAGGCGCCGTGCCCTTCGACGATGAAGCGCAGCGCCGACTGCGTGTGGCGGTGGCTCGGTGCGACCTCACCCGGCAGGATCAGCTGCAGTCCGGCGTAGAGCGACTGGGTGATCGATGACTGACCGCGCAGCGCCGGGTTCTCGAGGATCAGCACGCGCCGCACGGCTTCGGCGGCGCTGATCAGTTCACCGGCCCGCATCAGGTGCGGCCTCACTTCGGCATAACGCCAGTGCGCCGGGACGCAGGGCGTGTTCGGCGCACGCGGCACCAGCGCATGCAGCACTTCCCACAGCGGCGTCAGGTTCGCACCCGAGATCTGCGCGTAGAAGCGGCGCCGATCGTCGGCAATGCGCTCGACGGCAGAACGCTCATCGATCGTGCGTTCGCCGGGCGCGGCTTGCGGGCTCGCCGTTGCGGGTGCTTCGGTGTGGATCGTGTTCATCTCGTTCTCCGGGTGCCCGCGTCATCTCGGCAGCAGCGGCCGAATAACGCCGCATCGGCCAGGCCGCCGCCGATGCGCGGCGGCGTTGCCGCCAGGCCCGGGTGGGCCGGTGGCCGCGCGGTCGCCGCGCAGGGTGCCGTTCGGCACGGCACCGCGACCATGAACATCAGAGGCGTATTCATCACAGCGGATCTTGGTGTGGACCGACGACCGCACTATCGTACGGTAAGGGCGCCTTGGCGCGCCGCGCTGCAGGTTCTGCCGGGGGTCGGCGCGCCGGCCGTGTTCGATGGCGCCGAGCCGTCCGTGCGGCGGGGGCGCCCCGGGTCGCCCGAGGAAGCTCATTCCATCGCCGCGTTCGGGCTGCCTGTCGAGAAGTCGTCAAGTGCCATCAGACCGGACGGCGGTCCGGGAGTGAACTTTTCCTGGTCGGCAGGCTCTGCCAGGGCGCGCCCGTTGGGTTTGCGCGCCTTGAACCTTCCAAAGGACTTTCGATGGCCTCTTCTCCCCCCACGTCGTCGCACCTGATCGTCCCGGCGATGGGCAGCGTCTACAACCTGTTCCATGAGGTCGCGTTCACGCTGCTGCGTGTCGTGGCGGGCGTCGCCCTTGCGGTTCACGGTTATCCGAAGATCGTGGCGCCGATGAAGCTGGTGGGCATGGTGGAGTCGCTGGGGTTTGCGCCAGGGCCGCTGTGGGCCGTGCTGCTGGCCTCCACCGAGTTCATCGGTGGGCTGCTGCTGGTGGTGGGGCTGCTGACGCGCCCGGCGGCGCTGGCCGCCACCATCGTCTTGCTGGTGACCGTGTATTTCCACTGGATCGTGAAGTCCCAGGGCTGGAGCGGGTCGGAGAAGTCCATCCTGTGGGTCGCGATGACTTTCCTGGTCTTCGTGCGCGGTGCCGGCGCGCATTCGATCGACCGCTTCATGAGGCGGGTGTTTTGACCCCCGTGCCGCAAACCGCGCCGCATCGGGCGACGTGCCGTGCGGACGCACCTGCCGGTGTGGGGCGGACGCGCCTGGCGTCTCCGTCCTTGTCGATCCCGCGCACGCTGGCACTGTGGGCGGCAGCCGGCCTGCTCAGCGCTTGTGCGGCGGGCGTGGGCATCGGCATCCCCGTCGGGCCTTTCAGCGTGGGTGTCGGCGTCGGCTCCGGCGGCGTGTCGGCCGGCGTCGGCACGGGGGTCGGCCCGCTCGGAGTCGGCGTGGGCGTCGACCAGAGCGGCCGGGTGACCGGAGGCGCCGGTGTGGGAGCCAGCGTTCCGGTGGGCGACGGTCCGGCACGGGTCGGGGTGGGCGTCGGCACCGGCACCGTGCTCCATGACCCGAAGCGAAAATCCGGTGCCTCGGCGGTGCCTCAGGCCGCTGCGTCGGCGCCGCGGTCAGCGGGTGATCTGGTGGCGCCCTGACCGCATCGCGTCACGCCGGTCGCAGCAACCGGGTTGGGAGTCTTATGCAGTTTCTGCTGCGAGCAGCGCGCGAGTCGCGGGCCATTCTCGATCCGTCGGCGCTTGCTTGCACTTGAAGTGACCGAAGCGCATCGCATCGAAGCGGGCGAGGGTGGCACCCAGGAGCACGTCATGCGCAGGCTGTGGGCCGGGCCGTGATTCCTGGCTTGGCGGGCGCGCGACGAGCAGGCTGACGCCGTGCGCAGGCATCGGGCACCCCAATCAGGCCACGTCGCCGGACATCGCCTCATAGCCGGCGATCACGTCGAACAGTTCCTCGTCAATGTCGCTTTGGCGCAGACGATGGAAGCTGCCGTGAAGCGACTCCAGCAGTTCATCGATGTTCTTGTCGGCGCGCTGCATCGCCTCCAGACGGCTCGCGTTCTCGCTCGCCAGTGACTCGGCGCAGGCCCGGAACAGCGCGATGAACAGGAACTCGCGAACGAACGCCCGCAGCGCTGCCACGCTGTCGCCCAGCACCTCGGGCAGCATGGCTTCGGGCCACGGTCGCCTCGCGAGGTCGCTGCGCCACGCATCGTCCAGCGGCAGCAGGCGCTGGCCGACGGTCGCGTACGCGGCGCCCGCGGCGGGACGGTTGTAGAAGAGGTGGAGTTCGTCGTCGCTTGCGTCGCTCGCGTCACCGCGTCGCTGTTCTCTGACGACCAGAATCTGCCCGAAGAGCGGGGTGATGGCGCCGGCGGCACGCGGCACCGCGAAGCGCCCCGCCATCGCGACGCCGGCGTCGGCGAGGCGTTCGCTGACGCGCTCGCCGACCGCCCAGAAGCGAACCTCGCCGGTGTGCGTCGCGAGGGTCCGGATCGCCCGTTCGGCGACGACATCGTTGAACCGGCCCACCAGCCCCTCATCCGAGCCGAACACGACGGCGTCGATCGCCCGGCCCTTCGCGGGTGTCGACCTGCGGGCCGAGCGCCCGCGCGTCGCGCCAGCGCGAAAACAGGCGCCGAGCCCGAGTTCGACGCTCCGGGTGTAGTCGGCCAGTGCCAGCACGGAGCGTTCGTACTGTCCGATGTTCGAAGCCGCGAGCGCCTTCATCGTGCGCACGACCGACTGCAGATCGCCGGCGCTGGCGATCTTGCGTCGCAGGCTCGCGGTGGTGTCGCTCACGCCTTGCGCGTCGGGGTCGATGCCGGCGCGTGCGGCGTCTCGGCGTCGGGCCCGAAGCTCGACAGCGCCCGACGCGCGATCTCCACGACCGTCTGGCGATCGGCATCGCTCAACGCCTCACCCGTGTCGAAGCCGGTGGCGATCGGCGCCGGGATCGTTGCCGCCGCGTCGTGCACGGCCTGCTCGGCAGCCGTCATCCGCTCCAGGGCCACGCCATCGAACAGGCCCGCGCCCAGCGCCAGCAGGACGGCGATCTGCGCCGGCACCGCGACGGGCACCGACTCGGGTTGCTTCAGGCAGGCGCGGATGCGCCGGCCGTGCTCGATGCGGTGTCGCGTGTCCGCGTCGAGGCGGGCGCCGAAACGCGCGAAAGTCTCGAGTTCCTCGAACTGCGCGTAGGCGAGCTTGAGGTGGCCCGCAACGGCGCGGTAGGCCGCGCGTTGCGCCTTGCCACCGACGCGCGACACCGATTGGCCCACGTCGACCGCGGGCAGTACGCCGAGTTCGAACAGCGACGGCGACAGGTAGATCTGGCCGTCGGTGATCGAGATCAGGTTGGTCGGGATGTAGGCGGAGAGGTTCTGCGCCTCGGTCTCGATGATCGGCAACGCGGTGAGCGAGCCACCGCCGCGTTCGCTCGACAGGTGCGTCGCTCTCTCCAGCAGGCGTGAATGGATGTAGAAGATGTCGCCCGGGAAGGCCTCGCGGCCCGGTGGCCGGCGCAGCAGCAGCGAGAGTTCGCGGTAGGCGCGCGCGTGCTGCGTGAGGTCGTCGTAGACGATCAGCACGTCGCGCCCCGCCTCCATGAAGTGCTCGGCGATGCTGGTCGCGGCGTAGGGTGCGATGTAGGAGAGCCCCGGTGCGTCATGACCCTCGGCGACGACCACGACGCACTGCTCCAGCGCGCCCTGATCGCGCAGCACGGCCACGGCCTTTGCCACCGCCGAGGCGCGCTGGCCGATCGCGCAGTAGACGCAGACCACGTCGCTGCCGCGCTGGTTCAGGATGGTGTCGATCGCGATCGCGGTCTTGCCGGTCTGCCGGTCGCCAAGGATCAGTTCGCGCTGGCCGCGCCCGATCGGGATCAGCGCGTCGATGACCTTCACGCCCGTTTGCAGCGGCACCGTGACGGGCGCGCGCTCCATGATCGGCGCCGCCGGGCGTTCGACCGCCAGGCGCGTGCTCGTGCGGATCGGCGCGCCGCCGTCGAGCGGTCGACCGAGCGGATCGACCACACGCCCGAGCAGCGCGTCGCCGACGGCCACGTCGAGCACGCGACCGGTGCGCCGCACGGGATCGCCTGCGCGCAGTCGTGCGTGGTCGCCGAGCAGCGCGACACCGATCTCGTCCTCGTCCAGGTTGAAGGCGATGCCGTAGACGCCGCCGCCGAATTCGAGCAGTTCCTCGAAACCGGTCCCGGGCAAACCGCCGACCCTGGCGACGCCGGTGGCAACGCTGCGCAGCGTGCCCGATTCGCGCAGCGTCAGCTGCGGCGCGAAGTCCTCGCGCATCTGGCCGATCGCGGCGAAGGCCTGGTCGAGCGCGTCCCGGACGCCGGCTGTTTCGGCGCTCATGAGCCGGCGGCAGCGCTGGGGCGATCGGCCCCGGCCCTCGGCTCGGCCGCCACGGGCGCGTCCAGCAACTCGGCGACGCCTTGTTCCATCGAGCCCAGGTAGTCGGTGATGCTCCAGGCCACGCTCTGCCCGTTCGCGCTGAGTTCGATGCCGCCGATCAGGTCGGGAGCGGTCTCGAAGCGGACGGTTGCATCGGTCGAGAAGATCTCGCCGAGCGCCTGCTGGATCGCGGCGCGTTGCGCCGCGGGCAGGTCGAAGGCGCTGCGCACCACGGCTGGCTCCCGCGGGTCGGCGAGGGCCGCCGCGAGGCGGCTTTGCGCCGCGTCGTCGAGGCCGCGCAGGCGATGCACGAAGACGTCGACCAGGCGCTCCTCCAGCGTCACACCCGCGAGGTCTGCCAGGGCCCGGCGCGCGATCGAGAACACCTCTTGCCGAGTGCGGCGCCGCAGCGCCTGGCCCAGATTGTCGGCTTCACTGCGCAACGCCTGCTGGCGTTTGGCCGTCAATGCGGCGGCGGCGGCGCGTGCCGCGTGGATCAGGCGCTCGTGCTCAGTGGTCGCCTCGGTGGTGGCCTGGGCGAGCAGCGCCGCGCGCTGTTCGTCGAAGGCCGCGCTCTTGCGCTGGAACGCGTCGCGCTCGGCGAGTGCCTCGGCCTTCTTCAAGTCGGCGTCGGCAAGCTCCGCCTTGATGCGTTCTTCTCGGGCGTCGATCGCATCGAGGATGGGCTGGTACAGGAACCGCTTCATCAGCCACACCAGGATCAGGAAGTTGAGCGCCTGTGCACCGACGGTGAACCAGTCGATGAGCATGGCCTACTTCCCCGGCACCTGGGCGATGACGTGGTTCCAGAACGGGTTGGCGAAGATCAGGATCATCGACACCACGAAGCAGTAGATCGCCGTCGACTCGATCATTGCCAGGCCGACGAACAGGGTGCGGGTGATGGTGGACGCCGCGTCAGGCTGCTGCGCCAGCGAACTCAGCGCCGTCGCGACCGCGCGCCCCTCGCCGAGCGCGGTGCCGATGACACCGATCGCGATCGTGAAGCCGGCGGTGATGATCGAGGCCACCGCGATGATTGCCAGGTTGTCCAAGGTGCTTCCTTTGAGTGATCGGGTGCGATTCAACGGCCGGCCGACGCGTCCGCCCGGGGGTTCGTGCGCGGCTTGCGCGCGCCCATCGCGGCGGCGATGTAGACCGTCGCGAGGACGAAGAAGATGTAGGCCTGCACCATGCCGGTCAGCAGGCCGAGCATCGTCAGGATGACCGGGAAGACGAACGGCGTGATCGACAGCAAAATGCCGATGATCATGGCCCCGCTCATCATGTTGCCGAACAGCCGCACCGCCAGCGCCAGCGTGCGCGACACCTCGCTGATGATGTTGAACGGCAGCATGATGAACGTCGGCTCGGCATAGGTCCGCAGGTAGGCGAGCACGCCCTGGTTCATGACGCCGAACAACGGCACCGCGACGAACACGCACAGCGCCAGCGCGACCGTCGTCGACAGCGACGCGGTGGGGGGTTCGAAGTAGGGCAGCACGGTGCACAGCGCGGCGGCGGCGACGAACAGGAACAGCGTGCCGAGGAAGGCCAGGTAGCGGCGTGGCTCGCGCAGCCCGACTTCGGCGATCTGCGTCTCGATCGCGGTGACCACGATCTCGAGCAGGTTCTGCCAGCGCGAGCGCTGCAGTCCGGTGGCCAGGCGCCGCGTGACCAGCATCGAGCCGAGCACCAGCACCCCCATCAACGCCCAGGTGAACACGAGGGTGGCGTTGAGCTTGAACAGGCCGGACTGCCAGTAGACGATCTGGTCGGGGCTAAGGTGCATGGCCGGCCTCCTTCGGTGACGCTCGACGCGCCATGCCGGTGGCGCGCGTCGCCCGCGTCACCGCGAGGCGCGCAAGCGTGAATCCGAGCAGGCACAGCAGCAGCCGTTGCCAGTGTGGGCCGGCGACCACGTAGAAGCCGGCCAGCACGATGCCCGTGCGCAGCACCAGGCTGGCGAGGAACCACAGCGCCGGGTACGCCGAGCTCGCGCCGCGTCGGACCGTCCACCACAGGCCGCCGAAGAAGACCGCACCGAGCGCGGCACCGGCGATCGCCGAGCGCAGCAGGATCAGGGCTTCATTCATCGTCATCCTCCTGCTCGTCGCGCATCGCGCGGTCTTCCTTGGCGACCCAGTGCCAGGCATTCAGGCAGCCGACGCTGAGCCCGCCGACCAGCAGCGCGAGGGTCCAGGAATGCGCACCGGGATAGCGCTTGTCGAGCCAGAGGCCGAGCGCCGCACCGAGCAGCGTCGGGATCGACACCGACCAGCCGATCAGCCCCATCATGCCGAGGCCGAACCACACGCCGGTTGGATGGCGCCGTGCCCGGAGCTTGCGCGCGGCCTGCGCGCCGACGCTTTCGGCCAGCGTTGGGTCGGGCTTCGGTGTCGGGCGCGGCGGCACGTCACTCATGCTGGAACCTCGCGAAGCGCCGCAGGAAGCCGATCTCGAGCTTGGCCATGACTGCACGCATCTCGATGGCCTGCGCGTCTTCGCTCTGGAACTCGCGCGTCACCGCTGCGTGCAGCTGGCCCAGGTCGGTGCCGCCGATGGCCCGGCGCACCGAGATCAGTACATCGGCTCCGGTCTTCACGAGCACGCCTTGGTCCAGCGCCACGCAGGTCTCGCCCTGGGTCTCGGTTTCATAGACCAGGATGCCGGGCACGAGCGCGGCCGCGCAATCGAGCCGGTGCGGCAGGATGCCGAACGAGCCCGCGCTGGTCACGGCGACGATCCGCGTCACGCCGGTCAGCTCGGCGAAGATCCGGAACGGCAGCAGCAGCTTGAGGTTCATGTCGCGCCGACCTTTGCCTCGTCGATGCCGCCGATCATGTACAGCGCGCTCTCCGGATGATCCTTGAATTCGTCGCGCAGGATGCGTTCGCAGCCATCCAGCGCATCGGCGCGGCTGACGAGCTTGCCCGTCATGCCGGTGAACTGCTCGGTGGTGAAGAAGGGTTGGGTGAGGAAGCGCTCGAGGCGGCGCGCCCGGCCGACGAGCGTGCGATCTCCGGGCGACAGCTGTTCGAGGCCGAGCATCGCGATGATGTCCTTGAGTTCCGCGTACTGCGCAAGCGTGCGTCGGACCTCCTGGGCGATGGCGTAGTGACGGTCGCCGACGACGCCCGGCGCGGCCATCTTGGAATTCGACTGCAGCGGGTCGATGGCCGGGAACAGCCCTTCGCTGGCGCGCTTGCGTGACAGCACGATCGACGCCGAGAGGTGCGAGAAGGTGTGCACCGCCGCCGGGTCGGTGAAGTCGTCCGCCGGCACGTAGACCGCCTGGATCGACGTGATCGCGCCGCTGTCGGTGTTGGCGATGCGCTCCTCGAGCGCTGCGAGTTCCGTGCCCAGGGTGGGTTGGTAGCCCAGACGCGACGGCATCTGCCCGAGCAGCCCCGACACCTCCATGCCGGCCTGGATGAAGCGGAAGATGTTGTCGATCAGCAGCAGCACGTCGCGGTGCTCGTCATCGCGGAAATACTCGGCCATCGTCAGCGCCGCGTGTCCGACGCGAAAGCGCGCGCCGGGCGGCTCGTTCATCTGGCCGAACATCATCACCATATTCGGCAGCACGCCGGCGGCCTTCATCTCGCGGTGCAGTTCCTCGCCTTCGCGGCAGCGCTCGCCGATGCCGCAGAAGATGCTGACGCCCTCATGGTGCCCGATCATGTTGTGGATGATCTCGGTGAGCAACACGGTCTTGCCGACGCCGGCGCCGCCGAACAGCCCGGCCTTGCCGCCGCGCTCCATCGGTACCAGCACGTCGATGAGCTTGATGCCGGTCTCGAAGATCTCGGATCTTGTCGAACGCCGTGCCAGTGCCGGAGGCGCGCGGTGCACCGAGCGCCACTGCAGGTCGCTGGGTGCTGCTTCGCGGTCGATCGGGTTGCCGAACACGTCGAACATGCGCGACAGGATGGCCTTGCCGACCGGCGCGAGCAGCGGGCCGCCGCTGTCGCGAACCACCATGCCGCGTGCCAGCCCCTGCGTCGGCGTCAGCGCCATGCCGCGCACGTGACGGGCGTCGAGCTGCGCGTGCACTTCCAGCACGATGCGGTCCTGCGGTCCCGTGCGCAGCACCGTGTGGATCGGCGGCAGATGCGCGTCGAAGCGCACGTCGACGACACTGCCGCGTACCGCAACCACCACGCCGGCGTTCGCCGGCGCCGTGTTGGCCGCGGC
>JBDSBD010000104.1:0-7477 GCA_039921765.1 Burkholderiaceae bacterium | reverse complement strand
TCGGCTCGGCCAAGGGCAGCAACGAAGAGGCCTACCTGTTCCAGAAGCTGGTGCGCACCGGCTTCGGCAACAACAACGTCGACCACTGCACGCGGCTGTGCCATGCCTCCAGCGTCGCGGCGCTGCTCGAAGGCGTGGGCTCGGGGGCGGTCAGCAACCCGGTGAAGGACGTCGAGCACGCGGAACTGATCTTCGTGATCGGCTCGAACCCGACCGCCAACCATCCGGTGGCCGCCACCTGGATGAAGAACGCGGCCCAGCGCGGCACGAAGATCGTGCTCGCCGATCCGCGCCGCACCGACTTGTCGCGCCACGCCTGGCGCACCCTGCAGTTCAATGGCGACACCGACGTGGCGTTGCTGAACGCGCTGATCTACACGGTGATCGACGAGTGGCTGGTGGACCAGGCCTTTGTGCGCGAGCGCGTCGCCAACTTCGAGGCCTTGTGCGAGAACGTGCGTGGCTACAGCCCGGAGGCGATGGCGCCGATCTGCGGCATCGCGGCGGAAACGCTGCGCGAGGTCGCGCGCGCCTTCGCCGGCGCCAAGGCCGCGATGATCCTGTGGGGCATGGGCGTGAGCCAGCATGTGCACGGCACCGACAACGCGCGTTGCCTGATCGCGCTTTGCAGCGTCACCGGCCAGATCGGCAAGCCCGGCTCGGGGCTGCATCCGTTGCGCGGCCAGAACAACGTGCAGGGTGCGAGCGACGCCGGGCTGATTCCGATGATGTACCCGAACTACCAGCGCGTCGATGATCCGGCGGTGCACGCGTGGTTCGAAGACTTCTGGAAGACCCCGCTCGATGCGAAGCCCGGCTACACCGTCGTCGAGATCATGCACAAGGTGCTCAGCGACGACAGCGACCCGCACAGGATCCGTGGCATGTACGTGATGGGCGAGAACCCGGCGATGAGCGATCCGGATCTGAATCACGCACGCCGCGCGCTGGCCTCGCTCGAGCACCTGGTCGTGCAGGATCTGTTCATGACCGAGACCGCCTGGCTCGCCGACGTGGTGCTGCCGGCAAGCGCCTGGCCCGAGAAGACCGGCACGGTGAGCAACACCGACCGCATGGTGCAACTGGGTCGGCGCGCGCTCGATCTGCCCGGTGAGGCGAAGCAGGATCTGTGGATCATCCAGCAGATCGCGCAGCGCCTCGGGCTCGATTGGCGCTACGTCGGCGACGACAGCGGCGTTGCGGCGGTCTTCGAGGAGATGCGGCAGTCCATGCTCGGTGCGATCGCCGGCATCACCTGGGAGCGGCTGCAGCGCGAGGACAGCGTGACCTACCCGTGCCTGAGCGCCGACGATCCGGGCCGACCGATCGTCTTCGACGACTCCTTCCCGACCCCCGATGGGCGCGTCAAGCTGGTGCCGGCCGACATCATCCCGGCCGCCGAGCGGCCTGACGCTGACTATCCGTTCGTGCTGATCACCGGCCGCCAGCTCGAGCACTGGCACACCGGCAGCATGACGCGCCGCGCCAGCGTGCTCGACGCGCTCGAGCCGATCGCCACCGCGTCGATGCACGGGCTCGACCTGGCCGCGATGGGCCTGCAGGCTGGCGACGTGGTGAGCTTGCGCTCGCGGCGCGGCGAAGTGGTGCTGCACACGCGCCGTGACGACGGCACGCCGCGTGGTGCGGTGTTCGTGCCGTTCGCGTACTACGAAGCGGCGGCGAACCTGATGACGAACGCCGCGCTCGACCCGATCGGAAAGATCCCCGGCTTCAAGTACTGCGCGATCCAGGTGCGGGCCGGCGGCACACCGGCCGCCAGCGCAGGATTTGATGCGGCCGGCGCGACCTGACGTTCTGGTGGGCGGCGACTGTATCTGTGTGTGTCGAGAGCCATGAACCAGCCTGCGGGTTTCGCCGCGCAGCTATTTGCGCAGACCGGTCTAGACTCGCGCCTATGCACGCCGACGCCCATGCCAGCAACGTCGCACGGCCCACGCTCAGCGTCGCGGTCGTGATCGAGCGCGAGGCCCAGCCCAATCGCTTCGAGGACTGGCGCTTCCGCATCGTCGAAGTGGTGCCGAACGAGGAAGCGTTCGGGACCGAGCCGCGCGTGCTGCGGGACGATGGCACGGTGCGGCGCACGCTCTATCCAGGATTCAGGCTCGAGCTCTTTCGCGACCAGGGCGAGGGCTATTACCTCAACCTCGTGACCGGCGCGCCGGTGTGGTTCGTGGTCTGGCGCATCGATGATGAGGATCCGTCGCACGCCTGGCCCGAGACCGTGAGCGTGTCATACAACGAGGCCGGCCGCTGGCTCGATGCGCAGGAGCGCGTCGACAACGTGCCACTGCAGCCCGACGTGCAGGTCTGGCTGCAGACCTACACCGATGAGCACTATCGCCCCGAGCCGAAGAAGCGGCGCCGGCCGCAGTCGTTCGTCGCACCCGATCGACGCCAGTGATGAGCATGCCGCCACCTTCCGACGAAGGTTTCCTGTCGCGCTGGGCGCGGCGCAAGGCCCATGCCCGCGAGGGCGCCGTGCCGGCGCAGGATACGGCCGCGCCAGCGCCGCCGTCTCGTTCGATTCCGCCCGAATCCGCATCCGATTTCGCATCTGCGCCGGACCCTGCGCTTGCCGCGACTGCCGAATTTTCGTCGACAGATCGGGCCGCAGACGAAGGGAGAGTGGCCGCCTCTCGGTCGCAGGACGACGCCAGCGCCGTCCCCGGGAACGAGCCCGCACCCGCACCCGCACCCGCACCGACATTGGCGGATGTCGCAGCATTGACGCGTGAATCCGACTTTTCACCCTTCGTCGCACGCGGTGTCGGCGACGACGTGAAGCGTGCGGCAATGAAGAAGCTGTTCACCGATCCGCGCTACAACGTGATGGACGGGCTGGACACCTACATCGGCGACTACAACACGCCCGATCCGATCCCACCGGCAATGCTGAGCCACCTCATGGCTGGATTTCCCCGGTTCGAAGTTCCCGAGCTCGATGCCGAAGCGGCCACCGTCACCGCCACCGCCACCCCTCCCGAAAACCCGCCATCGACATCGGCTGCGGCCGAGCCGGTCGATGCAGAACTGGCACCGCACGCCTCAACGCAAGGCCAAACCCATGACGACGCTGATCTGCAACTGCAACAAGACGATGCCGCTGGACGGCCCGGCGCTGGCGAAGGCGCTCGGGCCTGAACTCGGTGCCGGGCTCGAGACCGTCCACACCACCTTGTGCCGGCGTGAGGCCGGCGCGTTCCAGCGCGCTGCCAAGAGCGGCGACGAACTGCTCGTCGCATGCACGCAGGAGAGCCGGCTCTTCCTCGAGTTGAACCAGCAGACCGAAGGCGCGCCGGGTCTGGACGAGCGGCAGATCCGATTCGTCAACATCCGTGAGACCGGCGGCTGGTCCAAGGACGCGAAGCAGGCCAGCCCCAAGATTGCCGCGCTGCTCGCCGCAGCCCAGCTTCCCCTTCCAGACCCGGTGCCCACGGTGAGCTACCGCTCCGCGGGCCGCGTGCTGGTTATCGGTGCGGCGCAGCAGGCGATCCGCGCGGCGCAGATGCTCGGCGACAAGCTCGACGTGAGCGTGCTGCTGCCGCACGCGGGCGGCAGCTTGCCGCAGGAGCACACCCTGGCGGTGCATGCCGGGCGCGTCACGTCGATCTCGGGCTGGCTCGGCGCGTTCGAAGTCAGCTGGAGCAGTGGCAACCCGATCTCGCTCGACCTGTGCACGCGCTGCAACGCCTGCATCGAGGCCTGTCCGGAAGGTGCGATCGACTTCGGCTACCAGATCGACCTGGCCAGGTGCACCAGTCACCGCGACTGCGTCAGAGTGTGCGAGGCGGCTGGCGCGATCGACTTTGCGCGCGCGCCAGAGGAAGTCACCGAGGCATTCGATCTGGTCCTTGATCTCGGCGGCACGCCGTTTCTCGGCCTGCACCAGCCGCCGCAGGGCTACTTCCGCCCCGGCGCCGACGAGGCCAAGTTGTTCGATGCGGTGCTGCAACTGCGCGAGATGGTGGGCGAGTTCAGCAAACCCAAGTTCTTCAACTACAAGCAAAAGATCTGCGCCCACAGCCGCAACGAGCAGATCGGCTGTACGGCCTGCATCGACGTCTGCTCGGCGCGTGCGATTCGCAGTGACGCCTCGATGAAGGGCAAGACCAGCGGGGGCGCCGGCATCATCGTCGAGCCGCATTTGTGCGTCGGTTGCGGCGCCTGCACCACGGTGTGTCCGAGCGGTGCGATCAGCTATGCCACACCGACCACCGATCATCAGGGCCGGCGCATCCGCACGCTGCTGCAGACCTATCAGCGCGCCGGGGGTCCGGCGGTTGTGGGCGCTGCCGCTGTGCTGGTGCACAGCCAGGGCGCGGGCACGCGCCTGCTGGGTGAACTCGGCCGCGCGGCGACGGTCGATGCAGGCGTGCACGGTGTGCCGGCACGCGTGCTGCCCCTGGACGTCTGGCATACCGCCAGCGTCGGCCTTGATCTTTGGCTGGCAGCCCTGGCCTATGGCGCGAGCCAGGTGTGGGTGTTGCTGACCGACGAGGAGGCTCCCGAATACCGCGAGGCGCTCGCGGCCCAGGCGGAACTCGCCAACACGCTGATGCAGGGGTTGGGTTACGCGGGCGAGCGGGTGCGGCTGCTGAGCGCGCGCGATGCGCGCGACCTGCCCGATCTCGACCGCGCGCTGCATGCCGCGCCGGCGCTGGCGGTCAGCCAGGTGGCCGGGTTTGCGGTGCAGGCTGACAAGCGTGCCACGCTCGACCTCGCGCTCGATCACCTCGTGCAGCATGCGCCGGCCATTCCGGAAGCGATCGCGTTGCCGGCGCACGGCAGTCCGTTCGGCAATCTCGTCGTCAACAGCGACGCCTGCACGTTGTGCATGGCCTGCGTCGGTGCTTGCCCGGAAGGCGCACTTGTCGACAATCCGGACCGGCCGCAGCTTCGCTTCATCGAGAAGAACTGTGTGCAGTGCGGCCTGTGCGCAAGCACCTGCCCCGAGCACGCGATCACGCTCGAGCCGCGCCTCTTGCTGGCCGATGGCGGGAAGGCGAGGAAGCAGGTGCGCGTGCTCAACGAGGTCGAGCCATTCCGCTGCATCCGCTGCGCCAAGCCGTTCGGCACGCCGCAGGCGATCCAGCAGATGCTGTCGCGGCTCAGCGGTCATTCCATGTTCCAGGGTGCCGCGGCCGAGCGTCTGAAGATGTGCGGCGATTGCCGCGTCATCGACTTGCACACTCGTTCCGACGAAGTGAAGGTCACCGACCTGTGAGCTCGACCCAAACGTTGCATTTCAGTACCCCCGACGACGGCGAAGAGCTGGCGCGCGCCGAAATCTACGGCCTGCTTGCGAACCTGTTCTACGCGCCGCCGTCCGCCGAGTTCTATGCGCAGATCCAGGTCGCGGTTACCGAGGCGCCTGTTGCCGGTGCGTTTCTCGAACGGTCCTGGAGCGAGATCGTCGCGGCGTCGCGCCGTCTCACGCTCGACGCGATCGCCGAGGAGTACGCAGCACTCTTCCTCGGCGTCGGCAAGCCGGAGGTGCTCCTTTATGGCTCGTACTTCCTGGCAGGCTCGCTCAACGAGAAGCCGCTGGTCACGCTGCGCGACGACCTCCGTGCACTCGGCCTGGAGCGCCCGGAGACGGTGAACGAGACCGAGGACCACATCGCCGGCCTGTGCGAAGTGATGCGCTTTCTGATTGCCGGCGACGACGTGGGAACAAGCAATCTCGCAACGCAGCAGCGCTTCTACAACGTCCATCTGCGAGGCTGGAACGAAGCCCTGTGGGATGTGATCGAGGCCCACCCCAAAGCCGACTTCTACCGCGCGGTGGCCGCGTTCGCGCGCGACTTCTTTGCCGTCGAATCGCAGGGGTTCGACCTGCTGGAGAGTTGACGTTCCGAGCCAAAGCAACTCCTGCTCAAACACATTTCGGCTCCGCGCGCACTAGTCAATGACCCTGATGACGCTATGAAGCTATGTGCATACATTGCATCAAGTTGGTTCGTCAGCGCGAGCACGCCACCAGCCCTCCGCACCTCGGCGCTGACGCGGATTGGAATGAACAGCACCTGGAGTCGAATGCCATGAAGTTCGTTACCACCATTCAAGCCCTGCCCGCTGTGGGCGACCAGCCATTGAAGCGCCGCGGTCTGCTGTGGGGCGCGGGAGCGGCCGGCGCCGCGGTGGTCGCCGCCAAGGTGCTGCCAGGTGCCGGGGCGGCCGCGGCCAGCGTACCGATGGCTCGTGCCGCGACCGAGGCGTCCGCGGGTTACCAGCTCACGCCGCACGTTCGACGCTACTACGAGACCGCCAGGGGTTGAAGGCAGAGCGTCGACGCGCTGAGTCGACGCCGTTTTTGTTTCGCCGGCCTGCAGGAGAAGTCATGTTGCTCACACGCAAGTCCACGCTCGCGGGCTCGACCGCAGCCCCGATGTCGTCCCTGGTGGGCAGCCTCAGCAGGGGCGTGGCGCGCGCCATCCCGACGATGGACCGACGCGCCTTCCTGCGCCGCTCCGGGCTGGGGGTGGGGGCCGGCCTGGCGGCCTCGCAGCTCGTGCTGGTGCAAAAGGCCAAGGCGGCCGACGCTCAGCCTGCCACCGAGCGCAAGCTGGTGGTCAAGCGCACGGTCTGCACCCACTGCTCCGTCGGCTGCGCCCTTGACGCCGTGGTCGAGAATGGCGTCTGGACGCGGCAGGAGCCGGTGTTCGATTCACCCCTCAACATGGGCGCGCATTGCGCCAAGGGCGCCGCGATACGCGAACACGGTCACGGCGAATATCGGCTCAAGTACCCGATGAAGCTGGTGAGCGGGAAGTACCAGCGCATCTCATGGGATCAGGCGCTCAACGAGATCAGCGCGAAGATGCTCGAGCTGAAGAAGCAGAGCGGCCCCGATTCGATATTCCTGGTCGGTTCGTCCAAGGGCAGCAACGAAGGGGCGTACCTGTTGCGCAAGTGGATCAGCCTGTGGGGCACCAACAACTGCGACCACCAGGCGCGCATCTGCCACTCGACCACGGTTGCCGGTGTCGCGAACACCTGGGGCTACGGCGCGATGACGAATTCGTACAACGACATGCGCAATTCGAAGGCGGCGTTGTACATCGGCTCGAATGCCGCCGAGGCGCACCCCGTTTCACTGCTGCACATGCTGCATGCGAAGGAAAACGGGACGAAGATGATCGTCGTCGATCCGCGCTTCACCCGTACTGCAGCCAAGGCCGACCAGTTCATCCGTATCCGCCCTGGCAGCGATATTCCGTTCCTGTTTGGCATGCTGCACCACATCTTCAAGAACGGCTGGGAAGACAAGCAGTACATCCACGACCGTGTCTACGGCATGGACAAGGTGCGCGAAGACGTGCTTGCCAAGTGGACGCCTGACAAGGTGCTCGAGGCCTGCGGTGTCGACGAGGCCACTTGCTATCTCGCGGCCAAGACAATGGCCGAGAACCGCCCGAGCACGTTGGTGTGGTGCATGGGCCAGACCCAGCATTCG
>JBDSBD010000103.1:0-2833 GCA_039921765.1 Burkholderiaceae bacterium | reverse complement strand
AGGCGGTCCTGATCAACGTCCAGCCCGAGAACGACCTCGCGGTGCTGCGCGCGCGCACCCTTCCCGACGACCTGCAGCCCGCGACCTTGCGCGCAACCAACGACCTGGCGCCGGGCGATCCCGTGGTGGCGGTGGGGTTTCCGTTCGGCATCGGGCCATCGGTCTCGTCGGGCGTGGTGTCGGGCCTCAAGCGCGAGTTCCGCTCCCCCGAAGGCCGTCAGATCCTGACCAACCTGATCCAGTTCGACGCCGCCGCGAACCCCGGCAATTCGGGTGGCCCGCTCGTGACGATGGACGGCGCGGTGGTGGGCATCGTCACGGCGATCCTCAATCCGTCCCACGAGCGCGTCTTCATCGGCATCGGCTTTGCCGTCCCGATCGAGAACGCCGCCGCGGCGGTGGGAATGCCCCCGTTCTGAACCCGTTCGATCCTGAAAATCCCCGACACCCACCAGGCCCACGCCATGGACAGCAGCACCCCGAGCATCACCGCCAGCGCACACGCCTCCACCTTGATGGAGGCGATCCTCTACGAGGTCAAGCGCGTCGTGGTCGGGCAGGACGTCTTTCTGGAGCGCATGATGGTCGCGCTGCTCGCTCAGGGCCACCTGCTGGTCGAAGGCGTGCCGGGACTGGCCAAGACATTGACGGTGAAAACGCTGGCCGCGACCTTGCACGGCAGCTTCAAGCGCATCCAGTTCACGCCCGACCTGGTGCCGGCCGATCTGATCGGCACGCGCATCTACAACCCGCGCAGCGGCGAGTTCTCGACCTCGCTCGGGCCCGTCTTCACCCACCTGCTGCTGGCCGACGAGATCAACCGCGCGCCGGCCAAGGTGCAGAGCGCCCTGCTCGAGGTGATGCAGGAGCGCCAGGTCACGATCGCCGGCGAGAGCCATCGGGTGCCCGAGCCCTTTCTCGTGATGGCGACGCAAAACCCGATCGAGACCGAAGGCACCTACCCACTGCCCGAGGCGCAGGTCGACCGCTTCATGATGAAGGTGCTGATCGACTATCCGAGCGAGGAAGAGGAGTTCGTGATCACCCAGCGCGTCACCGGCCCCGCGCTCGCCGTGACGGCGGTGGCGAGCATGGGTCAGCTCGCCGAGTTGCAGCAGGAGTGCCGCAAGGTCTACGTCGACCCCTCGCTGGTGCAGTACGCCGTCAAGCTCGTCATCGCGACACGCCGGCCCGACCGCTACGGCCTGGCCGACCTCGCCAAGTACCTGAGCTACGGTGCCAGCCCGCGCGCAACGATCGGCCTGGTCGAAGGCGCGCGTGCGCTGGCTTTCATGCGTGGGCGCAGTTACGCACTGCCCGAGGACATGACCGGGCTGGTCGGCGACGTGTTTCGCCATCGCCTCGTGCTGTCGTACGAGGCACTCGCCGATGGGCTGACCGCCGACCAGATCGTGCAGCGCGTGATGAAGCGCATTCCCGTGCCCGACAAACCGTTGACGCCCCATGAGCAAGCCGTCCCTGCCTGACGCGCGCCGGGGTGCCGCCGCGCCCGCCGGCCTCGAGACCGGAACGCAGGTTCCCGAGGCCCGGGGGTCCGCACGAGGCCCGGAGGCCCTGCTGAGGCACCTCGAATGGAGCGTGATCCGCCGCCTGGACGGCTTGCTGCAAGGCGACTACCGCACGCTGTGGCGTGGCGCCGGCCTCGATCTCGCCGACCTGCGCGAATACCAGCATTTCGATGACGTGCGCCACATCGACTGGAACGTCACCGCGCGGCTGCAGCAACCCTATGTGCGCCAGTTCACCGAAGACCGCGAGCTGAACGCCTGGTTTCTTGTCGACCTGAGCGCCAGCGTCGACTTCGGCTCGAACACGCTGACCAAGCGCAAGGTGGCGACCGAGTTCGTCGGCGTGCTCGCGCGTCTGCTCACGCGCCATGGCAACCGCGTCGGCGCCCTGCTCTACGGCACCGCGGTCGACACCGTCGTGCCCGCGCGTGGCGGACGCGTCCACGTGTTGAACCTGCTGCAGCGCATGGCCGGGCGCTCCACGCAGTCGCCGGCCGGTGCCACCGATCTGCGCGAGCTGCTGCTGGCCGGCCAGCGCATCGTGAAGCGCCGCAGCAGCCTGTTCGTGGTGTCCGATTTCATCAGCGCCCCGGGCTGGGAAAGGACGCTTGGTCAACTCGCCACGCGCCACGACGTGACCGCGGTGCGCCTGTTCGATCCGCTCGAGATGGAGCTGCCTGACCTCGGACTGATGACGATGATCGATTCGGAAACCGGCGAGCAGCTCGTGGTCGACAGCCACGACGCAGCGTTTCGCACCCGTTTTGCGGCCGCCGCCGAGCGGCGCGAAGCCACGCTGCGCGAGGCGCTCGCGCGCTCGGGCGTGGACACGCTGGAGCTGGCCACCGACGGCGACATGTTCGACACGCTCGTGCGCTTTGCCGACCTGCGCCGCCAGCGTAATCGGCTCGCCAACTGGAGCGGCAAGCCGGGGCGCGCGAGCCCGCGCTCGCCTCACCTCTCGAGCTGGGTCGGAGTGCGCGCATGAACGCCACCTGGCCATCGCCGGTGACGTTCCTCTGGCCCGACATGCTGTGGGGGCTGGTGGCGCTGCCGCTGCTGGTGCTGCTCTACCTCTGGCTGCTGCGCCGCCGCAAGAAGACCGCACTGCGCTACGCCAGCCTGGCCCTCGTGAAGGAGGCTCTGGGCGCGCGCAGCGCGTGGCGCCGCCACGTGCCGCCGGCGTTGCTGCTGGCGGCACTCGGCGCGTTGCTGCTGGCGATGGCCCGGCCAGCCGCGATCATCACCCTGCCGTCCCACGGAGAAACCATCGTCCTCGTGATGGACGTCTCGGGCAGCATGCG
>JBDSBD010000102.1:0-3693 GCA_039921765.1 Burkholderiaceae bacterium | reverse complement strand
GAATTCACCGAGCGCGCATTCCTCAACGACAAGCTCGACCTGGCCCAGGCCGAGGCGGTGAGCGACCTGATCGAGGCCAGCACCGAAGCGGCAGCGCGTTCGGCCAGCCGCTCGCTCAGCGGCGCGTTCTCGAGCGAAATCAACGCGCTGCGTGACCAACTGATCGAGCTGCGCATGCTGGTCGAGGCCACGCTCGACTTTCCCGAGGAGGAGATCGATTTCCTGGAGAAGGCCAACGCGCGCGGCCGCCTGCAGGCCGCGAGCGGCCGGCTCGACGCGGTGCTGGCGCGCGCCCGCCAGGGTGCGCTGCTGCGCGAAGGCATCACGGTCGTGCTGGCGGGTCAGCCGAACGTGGGCAAGAGCTCGCTGCTCAACGCGCTCGCCGGTGCCGAGCTCGCCATCGTCACGCAGATCGCCGGCACCACGCGCGACAAGGTCAGCAGCACGATTCAGATCGAAGGCGTGCCGGTGCATGTGATCGACACCGCGGGGCTGCGTGACTCCGTCGACGAGGTCGAACGCATCGGCGTGGCGCGCAGCTGGGCAGAAATCGAGAGCGCCGACGCGGTGCTGCTGATGCACGATCTGACCCGCCTCGGCGAGGCCGGCTACAACCGGGCCGAGGCGCAGATCGTTGCGCGCCTGCCGGCCGCTTTGCTGCAGCGCGGGCGCCTGCTGCATGTCTTCAACAAGTCCGATGCGGCCGGGCCGGCGGCGAAGGGCGCGCCCGCCGCCGGCGAGGCCGACCCGGCGCTCGTGCTTTCCGCCCTCACCGGCGCAGGCATCGAGGCGCTGCGCCAGCGCCTGCTTGCACTGGCCGGCTGGCACGCCCAGCCCGAAGGCCTTTTCATCGCCCGCACCCGCCACGTGCAGGCCTTGCGCCGCACGCGCGAACACCTCGCGCTGGCGAACGCCCACGCCGCGCGCGCCGACGCCGCGCTCGACCTGCTTGCCGAAGAGCTGCGCCTGGCGCATGAGGCCCTGGGCGAGATCACCGGCGCGTTCACGCCGGACGATCTGCTCGGCGAAATCTTCAGCCGGTTCTGCATTGGCAAATGACGCCGGTGCGAGCGCCGGTCTGACCGGCAGCGCACGAGCTGGATCAGCGCCGCTCGACGATCGCCGGCACGAGCCGCAGCGCGCCGCGAACCCGGTCTGCCACCGAGCTGGCCGCGTCGCGGCTCGGGTACGGGCCGGCCTGCAGGCGGAACATCGACTGCTCGCCGAACACCTCGAGCAGCGGCGCGAGCCAATCCAGCTCGGCCGCAACGCGCTGACCGAACCCGGTCGCGCCTTCGCGCTGGCGGAACGCGCCGAGTTGAACCCAGTAACTCGGCGCTTGAGCGCTGACGGCGCGTGCTGCCGTCGGCGTCGCCGTCGCGATGGCATTGGGCGGTGTGGCTGCCGTCGAGGCGGGGGTGGTCGAAGCCGGTGCGGCCGGCGACGGGTTCGAGGCGCTGTTCACCGAGACCGCATCGGCGGCTGCGATCGCCCCCGCAGCGTCGGGCTCTGGCGCAGGACGAGCCGTCGTTGCGGCTTGCGGGTCGGTTCGCGGCGATGCTCGCACCGCACTCTCGGCCGTGGGATTTGCAGTTCCGCCAATGCCTGTGCCTGTGCCGGCGCCGGTGTCGGTGTTGACCGCCACCGCCGCGCGTGGCAAGGCTGCGTCGGGCCCCGGGCCGGGTGCTGCCTGCTTGATGGCGGTGCGCGCCGCCGCGGTTCGCACCGTCTCGGCGGCCGCGTCGTCGCGCCGCCAGGCACCGGTGCGGATGTCATCGAAGGTGATGCGGCTCAACTCCACCGGCGCGACGCCGCGCAGCACACCAAGCTTGAGTGCGGCGGTGTAGCTCAGGTCGATGATGCGGCCCGGATGGAACGGCCCACGGTCGTTGACGCGCACCACCACCTCGCGACCGTTGGCCGGATTGCGCACACGCGCGTAGCTCGGCAGCGGCAGGGTCGGGTGGGCGGCCGTCATCGCGTACATGTCGTAGACCTCGCCGTTGGCGGTGCGCCGGCCCTGAAACTTGCGCCCGTACCAGGACGCCAGGCCGCGCTCGGTGAACGGCACGTCCTGCGTGATCGGCACGTAGCTGCGGCCGAGCACCTGGTAGGGCTTGTTCGGGCCGCCCAGGCGGATTGGTTCGATCCGCGGCTCGGCGTCGGGCACGCGCTCCAGATCGGCGGGCGGATTGGCCTCGGGCCCGTCGCGCCCGGGCAGCGGCAGCGTGCCGCCGCCGGGCGGCGTCGGCCCCGACGCGCAGCCGCCAAGCACGGCCGCCAGCGCCAGCAGCAGCGTGGCGGCCCCGAGGCTCCATGTCCGTGTCGCGTGCATCCGCGCGACCTTACACGAGCGCCCGAGGTTGCTTGTGACCGCAGGTTTCACGCGCGTTCACGGACGCGGGACGGCAACGGGACGATGCCTGTCGCCGCACACGGGCAGGTATCCGTGCGCCGTTCTGTTCGCGCACGGCCTTCCGCGCGCACCGGTCTGGACGGCGTGTTCGCCAGAGGCGGCACGGTGCGGGTGCGTCGAGCCGCTTGCGCGTCGCGGTCGTGAAGGCGCAGCGCGCCTGCGCCTCAGCGCCTGCGCTTCAGGTCATCACCGCCGAGGTAGATTCGGTTCCACACCGGTGAGATCACGAGCTCGTTGATGCACACGTGCGCCGGCATCTCGGCGATGAAGCGGATCGTGCGACCCAGGTCGTCCTCCTGCAGCATGCGCGCCTTCTCTGCAGCGCTGGGCTCGACCGGGCGGCTTTTGAGGATCGGTGTGGCCACCTCACCCGGGCACAATGCCGTGGCACGCAGGCCGTTGACACCCTCTTCGAGGTTGAACGAGTGCGTCAGCGCCATCATCGCGGCCTTCGATGCGGTGTAGGCCGGGCCGGTGAGGTCGCTGTAATGCCAGCCGGCGAACGACGCGACGTTGATCACCGTGCCCTCGTGACGCGATTGCATGCCCTTGAGCACCGCCAGCGTGCAGTAGGTGGCGCCGTTCAGGTTGATCGCGACCACCTTCGTGAACGTCGCCGCATCGGTCTCGCTCCAATAGCGTTTCTGGAAGTTGATGCCGGCACTGTTGACGAGGATGTCGACCCGGCCGAGCTCGCCCTGGATCGCCTGCGCGACCCGCGTGACCGCCTCGGCATCGGACACGTCGAGCGCTGCGGCGCTGATCGCGCCCTTGGGCGCGCCGCGCGCTTCAGCTTGCGCGAGCGCCGCTTCGAGTTTGGCGGCGTCGCGCCCCGAGATCACGACGCGGCAGCCCGCACGCGCGAATTCAACGGCGGCGGCCAGGCCGATGCCACTGCCGCCGCCGGTGATCCAGGCGACCTTTTTCGCGAGAGTCATGGTGTGCTCCGGTGCTTCGATGTGCTGGATTGTCGGCGGCGCGGTCGCGGTGCGTGTGCGCGGCAGGCCACCAGCCCCGGATCGACCCGACCGATGCTGGCGCGGCTTGACGCCGCGAGCCGGACAGGAAAGCCTCGCGATGCTTCAACCGTTCAACGGGATCGGCTGCGTGGCTGAGCAGGTTGGTGCGACCGGCAAGAATCGAACTTGCGACGTGGCCTTCGGAGGGCCGCATGATATCCACTTCACCACGGTCGCACGCCAAGCGCGCATTCTAGCGGGGCGGGCGCGTGAATCGGCACAGCTCGGCGCCGCGGGCGCCATGGCGCGGGTTGTGTC
>JBDSBD010000101.1:0-4769 GCA_039921765.1 Burkholderiaceae bacterium | reverse complement strand
GTGGCGCAGCCGGGCATGTTCGCGAACGCGGTGGTCAGCGATTTTCTGTTCGAGAAGGACGCGATCTTTGCGCGGCTGAATCTCAGCGACGACGAGTTCCGGCTGTACTCGCAGATGTACGCGCAGGTCGCTCCGCAGGTGCGCGAGCCCGATCTGGTGATCTGGCTGCAGGCCGCGCCGCCGACGCTGCTGCGGCGCATCCACCGTCGCGCGATCCCGATGGAGCAGGGCATCGCGCCCGACTACCTGCAGCGGCTGTGCGATGCGTATGTCGAGTACTTCCACGGCTACGAGGGCGCGCCGGTGTTCGCGCTCGGCACCGAGCGCTTCAATCCGGTCGACAGCGATGCCGATTTCGCGGTGTTGCTGGAGCGGCTCGCGAACTTTCGCGGCCGGCGCGAGTTCTTCAACTCGCACGTCGACATCTCGCTCAGGTGAGGCGCTGGAGTGAAGCACCCGCGAAGCTGCGCAGCGCGGGCAGCTCGACTCGCACCGGCGCTGCACAGCGTAGCGAACGCCTTGTTCTGGCGCGAGCCACCGAAGCGAGGCTGCTGTGAAATTGCGTGCCAGCGCTCGAGCGTTGGCACGCGGCCGCTACACTTCGGTCGCGACGCGCCGATGGCGGCCGCTCGTTCGTCCTTCGCTCTGCAACCACTCCAAGGGAACCATTGATGCTGTTTGGCAAGCTGCTGCCGCGCGAAGGCAATTTCTTCGAGTTGTTCAACCAGCACGGCGATTACATCGTGACGGGGGCTCGGGCGTTCATTGCACTGATCCAGAATTACGCTGACCTCGATCTGCGCGAGAAGTACGCTGCCGAGGTCGACTACGCCGAGCGGCAGGCCGACCGCGTGACAGCCGAAGTCAACCGGTTGCTCCACAAGACCTTCATCACGCCGATCGATCGCGAGCAGATTCACGGCCTGATCAATGCAATTGACGACACCCTCGATCTGCTGCAGGACGCGACCGAGACCATGTCGTTGTACGACGTGCACACGATCACCGAAGACGTGCTGCGGTTGGGTGACCTCGCGGCGAAATGCTGCGAACGCGTGCAGCATGCGGTCACGCTGCTGCCCAGGATCAGCCATGTTGAGACCGCCGAGGCCGCGATCAAGACCTGCGAGGAAATCGACAAGCTCGAGTCCGATGCCGACCGCGTGATGCGCTCGGCGATGTCCCGGCTGTTCCGCGAGGAGAAAGATGTGCGGGAGCTGATCAAGCTCAAGGCCATCTACGAGCTGCTCGAATCCATCACGGATCGCTGCGAGGATGTGGCCAATCTGATCGAGGGCGTGGTTCTCGAGAACTCGTGACAGCGGCCCGGTAGCCGCGCAACCCTGCCTCGCCCGCCCGTCGCCCTTCAAAACCCCGTATGAATTCTGTCCAGGCCGCCTTTTGGGTCGTCGCGATGCTGGTGGTGCTCGCGGTCGCGTTCGATTTCATGAACGGCTTTCACGACGCCGCCAACTCGATTGCAACTGTCGTCTCCACCGGCGTTCTCAAGCCGCAGCAGGCCGTCGTGTTCGCGGCGTTCTTCAACGTGCTCGCAGTCGTGATCTTCCATCTGAGCGTTGCGGCCACGATCGGCAAGGGCATCGTGCGGCCCGGGGTGGTCGATCACCACGTGGTGTTCGGCGCGCTGATCGGCGCGATGTGCTGGAACCTGATCACCTGGTGGTACGGCATTCCGTCGAGTTCGTCGCACGCCCTCATCGGAGGCATTGTCGGCGCGGCGATCGCCAAGGCAGGCGTGAGCTCGCTGATCGCCGCCGGGGTGTGGAAGGTGGTTCTTTTCATCTTCCTGTCGCCGTTGCTCGGGTTCTTGCTGGGTTCGCTGCTGATGGTGGTGGTGGCCAACCTGTTCCGGCGCGCTTCGCCGCTGCGTGTCGACAACCTGTTTCGCCGATTGCAACTCATCTCGGCCGGGCTGTACAGCCTGGGTCACGGCGGCAACGATGCGCAGAAGACGATCGGGCTGATCTGGATGCTGCTCATCGCCACCGGGTACTCCGCGCCCGACTCGGACCTGCCGCCACTCTGGGTGATCTGGGCCTGCTACATCGCGATCGGGATGGGCACGATGTTCGGTGGCTGGCGCATCGTCAAGACCATGGGGCAGAAAATCACCAAGCTCAAACCGGTGGGTTGTTTTTGCGCCGAGGCGGGTGGCGCGCTGACGCTGTTCCTTGCCACCGCATTGGGCGTGCCGGTGTCGACCACGCACACCATCACCGGCGCGATCGTCGGGGTCGGCTCGGTGCGTCGCGCAGCGGCGGTGCGCTGGGGCGTGGCGGGCAACATCGTGTGGGCCTGGATCTTCACGATCCCGGCCTCCGCGTTCGTGGCTGGCGTTGCCTATTGGCTCGGGCTCGTGCTGTTTCCGTGAACCTGCCGTGCGGGTGTGAACAGGCTCCTGGGGCCCGTCCCGCACACGGGTGGCGTACGACGCGGCTCAATCGGGCGCGCGCAGGATGCTGGTTTCGGCCTGGTGCTCGAAATAGCGTTGCGCACTGAACGCGAGGGTGGCCATCAACACGCCGGCGCCGATGATCAGCGAGAGCATCACGCCGACCACTGCCAACCATCCGGTGCGATGCTCGGGGCTCGTCGGATTGAAGCGTGCATTCCACTTCTCGTCCGGTGTGAGGCCGTAGAAGATCGCCGACAGCATCGCGACCGCCAGCGTGAGGCCCAGCAGCGGCACGAGAACCCAGCCGACGTGATCGTCCAGCCCGAGGGTGCGCATGCGCTGCGCGCCGTAGAAGCCGACCAGGGTGGGCAGCGGGAACAACCAGCCCCAGCGATCGGAAAAGCCATGCAGATAAAAACGGTGCAGGCCAAGGCTGCCGCCGATCAGGGCGATCCAGGTTGCCAGAGTCTTGGATTTGTAGGAAGTGAGTGCGTTGATCATGATGCAGTATCGCCCGGAGCGGTGGCATCGCCTTCGCCCAGGTGCTTTTGCATCAGCACCACATCGAGCCAGCGGCCCAGCTTCCAGCCCACCGCCTTCATCACGCCCACCGGCTCGAACCCGAGCGTGCGGTGCACGCCGATCGATCCGAGGTTCGCCGCGTCCCCGATCACCGCCAGCATCTGACGCGCGCCGACGGCCTCGCTGCGCGCAAGCAATTCGGCGAGCAGCAGGCGCCCGACGCCGTGGCCCTGGGCATCGGCGGCAAGGTAGATCGAATCCTCGAGGCAGAACCGATACGCACGGCGCGCCCTGAAGTGATTCGCGTAGGCAAAGCCGGCCACCACACCCTCGTGCTCGGCGACCAGCCAGGGCAGCTCCTTGGCGAGAACGACATCGCGGCGCTGCGCCATCTCGGCGGCGTCGGGCGCATCGAGCTCGAAGGTGCCGGTGCCGTGGCGAACGTCCCAGGCATAGATGGCGGTCATGGCGGCGAGGTCTTCGGCGGTGCTCGGGCGGATCAACAGGGACGGGGCGGGCATGAAGGGCTCCTGGAAAGACAGGGCGGAGGTGCAATCGCTTGAGTTTATAATGCGCGGTTCCGTTGCTGGCCTGCCGGGTGACCGGGTAGCTACAGTGGCGTCTACAGCGACGAGGTGTTGCCACAATCTGTGCGTCAAGTGTCAGATTTTGGTGCGGCTCCCCTATCCGCCTGCTCTTGTAGCCAGTCTCCGGGCGCGGCGGATGTCTCAGAACCTTTTTTAGGAACAGTCATGGTCGTGATCCGACTTGCCCGTGGTGGCGCCAAGAAGCGTCCCTTCTTCAACATCATCGTCGCCGATTCGCGCACCCGCCGCGATGGCCGCTTCATCGAGCGCGTCGGGTTCTACAACCCCGTGGCCTCGGGTGGCGAGCAGCCACTGCGCGTTGCATTCGACCGCATCGAGCACTGGGCCGGCAATGGCGCCCAGCTCTCGCCAACGGTTGCGCGCCTGGTCGCCCAGGCCAAGGCCGCGGCCTGAGTCGATAGCGCGAGGCGAAGGTGCCAGCCGGCAACGACGTCTCGTCTTGGCCGCAGGATGCGGTCGAGGTCGGGCGCGTCGTGGGTGCCTGGGGGTTGAAAGGCTGGGTCAAGGTGCAGTCCTTCGCCACCGACCCGCAGGCGCTGTTCGCGACGCGGCGCTGGTTCCTCAAGGCCTCGCAAGACCTGCATTCGCCGTTGCTGGACGCGGCGGCCGCATCGCTGCCCGGACAGCTGACGATCACTCAGGCCAAGGAGCATGGTGACGTGATCGTTGCGCTCGCGCAGGAGGTGCCGGACCGCAACGCGGCGGAAGCACTTCGCGGGGCCCGCGTGTTCGTGGGCCGCTCGATCTTTCCGGCGACTGCTGCCGACGAGTTTTACTGGGTCGACCTGATCGGCTTGGACGTGGTCAACCGGCAGGGCGAATTGCTCGGCGCCGTGGCTGGCCTGCTCGACACCGGCGCGCAAAGCGTGCTGCGCGTCACGTCCTCGGCCGGGACTGACGCCGAAGTTGCCGCAGAGCGGCTCATCCCGTTCGTGGCTGCCTACGTGGACGACGTGAACCTTGAACGCCGCGTCATCACGGTCGACTGGGGGCTGGATTTCTGATCCGGCGAGCGTCGCGGCATCACCCTGCATGCGCTTCGACGTCATCACGCTGTTTCCGGAGCTGTTTGCGCCGCACCTGACGGCGGGCGTGACGCGGCGCGCTTTCGAGTCGGGCCAGGTCGAGGTGCGGTTGTGGCCCTTGCGCGACTACGCCGACAACCCGTATCGGCGCATCGACGATCGTCCCTACGGTGGCGGCCCCGGCATGGTGATGCTGGC
>JBDSBD010000100.1:0-7375 GCA_039921765.1 Burkholderiaceae bacterium | reverse complement strand
GTGCGCCGGTAGCCGCCGGTCAGCGCCATCACGTCGGGTTTGGGCAGGATCGTCGGCACGATCACCGAGCGCCACGCGAGTTTCTTGTGGCCGAGAACCAGGCGCACCTTCTCCGAAAACGGCGAGGTCCAGTAGTGATGCAGGATGAGGTCGGGGGTCACGGGGCGGATCTCCTGGTGGTCGGACTGCGGCGCGTGGGCTGAACGGCGGTCGTCGAATACAACGGGTGCGGCTGGATCGAGGGCCACGGAAGTCGGGTTTGCAGTGAATTTGAAGCGGGTGTGAATGACTCACCGTCAATGGGGCATCGCGCGTTCGATCAGCGCCTCGAATGCCAGGCCCTTGGGCAGCGTGCCGAGCACCTGCGGCCCGCCGCCTTCCAGCCGCGAGCGGCAGAACGCCCCGAACACGAAGTCGGGCGCGTGGCGGTGCAGCAGCGAGGCCTGAACGGCGAGTGCCACGTCCTGTGCGAGTCGGCGCGCACCGGCCTCGTCACCGCCACCATCGGCCGCGTCGTTGAAGCGCGCGAGCAAGGCCTCGGTGAAGCGGTCGAGCGCCGGGTTCGCGCCGCGCACGCTGCCGAGCTCGGTGGCCAGCGCACCGACCGCGTCCATGCCGCCCGAATCACGTTTCTTCAACGCGCGCAGCAGATCGAGCGCCATGATGTTGCCGGCGCCCTCCCAGATCGAGTTGAGCGGCATCTCGCGGTAGATGCGCGCCATCACGCCCTCACCGTCTTCCTCGATGTAGCCGTTGCCGCCCAGACACTCCATCGCCTCCTGCGCGAGCAGCGCGCCGCGCTTGCAGATCCAGAATTTGGCCACCGGCGTGAGCACGCGCCGCATCAGCGCCTCGAACGGATCGCCCTGGCGCTCGACCGCGCGCGCAAGGCGCAGCGCGAGCGCGGTCGCGGCCTCACTTTCGAGCGCGAGGTCGGCGAGCACGTTCTGCATCAGCGGCTGGCGGTTCAGCAGCTTGCCGAACGCGCGTCGCTCGGCAGTGTGGTGCAGCGCCAGCGCGACCGCGCCACGCATCAGGCCCGCGGTGCCGAGCGCGCAATCCAGGCGCGTCAAGGTGCCCATCTCGAGGATCTGTGCCACGCCTCGCCCTTCCTCACCAACCAGCCAGGCGAGCGCGCCGTTGAACTCGACTTCGGAGCTCGCGTTCGCGTGATTGCCGAGCTTGTCCTTCAGGCGCTGGATCGCAATGGCGTTGAGGCTCGCGACGCCATGGCCATCGGCATTGCCGAGGACTTCATCGGGCAACACGCGCGGCAGGAAAAAGCAGCTCAGCCCGGCCGGCGCTTGCGCAAGCACCAGAAACGCGTCGCACATCGGTGCCGAGAAGAACCACTTGTGGCCCACCAGCCGGTAGCGTCGGCCCCAGGCGTCATTGCCATCGAACTCGGCGCGCGTGGTATTGGCGCGCACGTCCGAGCCGCCCTGCTTCTCGGTCATGCCCATGCCCATGGTCACGCCGCTCTTGGCCGCCACGCCGAGCAGGCGCGGGTCGTAGCGGGTGCTGGCAAGCTTGTCGAACCAGGCGCCAAACAGCGCCGCGTTGCCGCGCAGCGCCGGCGTCACCGCATACGTCATCGACACCGGGCACAGCACAGAAGGCTCGAGCTGCGTGAACATCAGGAAGCCCGCAGCGCGCTCTATATGCGCGCCGCCTCGTGACCCTTCGCGCTCCAGGTGCATTTCGGGTTCACGCGCCCATGGGGTGGCATGCAACCCGGCCTCGATGGCCGCGCCCAGCAGCGCGTGATAGCTCGGATGGAACTCGACCCGGTCGATGCGGTGTCCGAAGCGGTCGTGCGTGTGCAGGCTGGGTGGATGAACATTGGCCAGCCGCGCGTGCATTTGCATCGCCTCGCTGCCGAGCAGCGCACCCAGCGTCACACGGTGGGCCTCATCGGCGCCGGGCAGGTGAAAGGCGAGCGCATCGCGCAGCGCGCGGTCATTGCTGTAGACGTTGTGGCCGACGAGCGGCGTGCTCTGGTTGAGGACTTCGAGTGTCCCCGTTGATGATGCTGAATTTTTCATCAGAAGGCTCTCAACGCTCGATCCCGTTCCAAGATCCATGGCGGTTTCAGGTCCGATGCCGGCCCGCCAGCGGCTATCCCAGTGCAGTGTCCAGAAACATCATCAACGCGAACCCCGCCATCAAGCCGACGGTGGCGGACGTTTCGTGGCCGTTGCGATGGGTTTCCGGAATGACTTCGTGCGAGACGACAAAAATCATGGCACCGGCCGCCAAGCCAAGACTGATCGGGTAGGCCATTGCAAAACCGCTGGACATGCCAATGCCGACCAGTGCGCCTATGGGTTCCATGATGCCCGATGCAATGGCGACAAGAACGGCCCGCGTGGTGGACAATCCTATCGCTCGCAACGCCAGGGCCACCGCCAGGCCTTCGGGGATGTCTTGAATGGCGATGGCTGTCGTGAGCGGCAAGCCCACGCTCATGTCACCGTTGGCAAAGCTCACCCCGATGGCGATTCCTTCCGGCAGGTTGTGCAGCACGATAGCCAGCACAAACAACCAGACACGGCTCATGCGTTTGACGTCCGGTCCGTGCGTGCCGGTTTCTTCGTGTGCGTGCGGGGTAAAGTAATCCAGCCCCAGCATCAGAAAAACACCCAGCGTCAAGCCGACCACAACAACAAACGACGCCGCGGGTGCGGAGCCCGTGATGTCCTGCGCGGCGGCCAGGCCGGGGAGGATCAACGAGAAAAAGCTGGCCGCCAGCATCATGCCGGCCGCAAAGCCAAGCATGACGTCTTGCGCGCGCGACGATACGCTGCGCAACCCGATCGCCAACAGCGCGCCCAGAGCCGTTGCGCCAAAACCGGCGGCCCCGCCGATCGCGGCATAGCCAACATATTCGCGGTTTTGGCCGGTCAACGCGGCGTAGCCGCCAGCGACCACCAACAAGAAGATGACCAGGGTCGCAGCGGCGAGTCCCGCCACGATTCCTGGATTGGCCCGTGCCTGGGTTATCCAGGCGGCATGCAATGGGGTTGAAGCGGTTTGACTGTTGTCCATCCTGCAGGCTTCAGATTCGAGTCCGCCGAGCAAAAACCCCCTTGCAAGTTCGACATCACACCAGCTTGACCACCTGCTTGCCGAAGTTCTTGCCCTTGAGCAAACCCAGGAAGGCTTCCGGCGCCGCATCCAGCCCCTGCGCCACGCTCTCGCGGTACTTGAGCTTGCCCGTAGCCACCATCGTGCCGAGTTCCTTCAAGGCTTCGGGCCAGAGCTGCATGTGCTCGCTGACAATGAAACCCTCGATCGTCAGGCGCGACTGCAGGATCAGTTGCGGCTGCTTCATCGGAATCGGCTCGCCGTCGTAGCCACTGATCATGCCGCACAGCGCGATGCGTCCGAAGGCGTTCATGCGCGCCAGCACGGCATCGAAGATCGCGCCGCCGACGTTCTCGAAGCAGGCGTCCACGCCATCCGGCGTCGCCGCCTTCAGCGCCTCGTACAGCGATTTCGGATCCTTGTGGGCCTTGTAGTCGACGCAGGCATCGAAGCCGAGCTCGTTCACCACATACCCGCACTTCTCGGGCCCGCCGGCGATGCCGACCGCTCGGCAGCCGCGCGCCTTCGCGAGTTGCCCGACGACCGAGCCGACCGCGCCGCTCGCGGCACTCACGACCACCGTCTTGCCGGACTGTGGCTTGCAGATATGCGTCAGGCCGTACCAGGCGGTCACGCCCGGCATGCCGACGGCGCCGAGGTAGGCCGACAGCGGGATGTGCGCGGTATCGACCTTGCGCAACGCACCCGGCGCGTTGGCGTCGACGAGCGCGTACTGTTGCCAGCCGCCCATGCCGACCACCTTGTCGCCACTGCGAAAGCCCGGGTGCTTGGATGCAAGCACCTCGCCGACCGTGCCGCCCTGCATCACCGCGTTCAGCGGCTGCGGCGCGGCGTAGCTCTTCGCGTCGTTCATGCGCCCGCGCATGTAGGGATCGAGGCTCAGGAAGTGGTGCTGCACCAGCACCTGACCCTCGCGCAGGCTGGCAGCGTCGGCCAGCGGCACCTCGACCCGTTTGAAGTTGTCGGCCCGGGCTTCGCCGCTCTGGCGCGACACCAGGTGGATCTGCTTGTTCGTGCTGCTCATATCGTGGACTCCTTGTCGTCATCGGATGCGCCGACGCGCCCGGCCCGCCGGCCATCTGCCGACAGACCCTTCAGATACTTGAACGTTCCGCTCGACGCAGCCACCAGTTGCCCCTGTGCGTCAAACACCGAACCTTCGCAAAACGCGAGCGAGGCGCTGCGGTGCAGCAGCCGCGCCTTGCCAACGAGCCGGCCCTTGCCCGGGCGCATGAAGCTCGTCTTCATCTCGATCGTGACGACGCCGCTCACGTCCTGATCGGCGCGGCTGCCGGGGCTGCGCGCCGCGTGCGCCATCACGACATCGAGCAGGGTCATCAGCACGCCGCCATGCGCCACGGCCCAGTAGTTGGTCTGCTCGGCACGCAATTCGACTGCGATCTCGGCCTGCCCGTCCTCGAAACGCAACAGCTCGAAACCGAGCGCTTCGGCGAACGGGATGATGCGCGGGAATTTCATGCGCAGTGCCCGGTCACGCCGCGATGATGGCCGAGACGCCGCCGTCGATCGGCAGCGTCTGACCGGTGATGTGCTTGCCGGCACGCGAGGCGAACAGCACGACCGCGCCCTTCAGGTCGTCATCGTCGCCAACACGCCCAAGCGGCGCGTGGCTCGCGAGCGCCGCGGCACCAACGCGGGCGAACGTGCCCTGCGTCATCTTGCTCGGAAACATACCCGGCGCGAGCGCGTTGACGTTGATGTTGTAGCGTCCCCATTCGCCGGCCAGGGTGCGCGTGAAGTTCACGACCGCGGCCTTGCTGGTGTTGTAGGCCAGTGTGGTCATCAGCGCGCCGTTGCCGGCAAGCCCGGCGATCGAGGCCACGTTGATGATCTTGCCGTGCTGGCGCGGAATCATGCTGAGCTTGCCGATCGCCTGGCTCATCAGGAAGATCGAGCGCACGTTCAGGTTCATCACCTTGTCCCAGGCCTCGAGCGGATGGTCCTCGGCCGGAGCACCCCAGGTGGCACCAGCGTTGTTGACGAGGATGTCGATCTGGCCGAGGCGCCGCATGGCCTCATTCGCGACACGCTGCACCTCGGCCGGCTGGCTCGCGTCGGCCGCGACCCAGCGGGTGTCGATGCCCTTGGCCTGCAGGTGTGCGGCGGCCTCCTCCAGGTCGGCGGCCTTGCGCGACGTGAGCAGGATCTTCGCGCCGGCTTCACCGAGCGCCTCGGCGATCTGCAGCCCGAGGCCACGCGAGCCGCCGGTGACGAGAGCGGTCTGGCCTGTCAGGTCGAAGAGTTGATTCAGCGGAGTGCTCATGGGGTTCCTCGTTCGGATCGAACCGCGGTGGTTCGAAGGGTTCGCGGGCCGACTTCACGGCGACGGCCGAGGGCATTCAAAACCACCCCTCTTCCATCGTGCGGCACGTGCCATCGCGGGTTTCGACCACCTTGAGCCACGCAGCGATGCGCGGCAACTCGTAGTGGAAGAAGTAGGTGCAGGCGGCGAGCTTGCCGTGCAGCGGCGCCGCGTCTGCATACTCGGCATGGCCCAGCCGCGCCTGGGCGCACAGCGCCACGTCGAGCCAGATCCAGGCCAGCACGGTGTGGCCGAAGGCCTGCAGGTAAGGTGTGGCGTTGGCCAGCGCCTCTTCACCGTCGCCGCTGGCCCAGGCGTCCCGGGTCGCATCGACGAGGTGCTGCAGTACGTGCGCCAGTGCGTCGGCATGGGCGGTGTGCGCCGGCGCCAACCGCGCTCGGGCGATGGTCTGCTGCACGCGGCCGGCAAGCAGCGCCAGGCCCGCCCCACCCTGCATCACGACCTTGCGGCCGAGCAGGTCGAGCGCCTGGATACCGTGGGTGCCATCGTGGATCATGTTCAGGCGGTTGTCGCGCCAGTACTGCTCCACCGGGAAGTCACGCGTGTAGCCGTAGCCGCCCAGCACCTGGATCGCCAGGCTGTTGGCCTCGAGGCACCATTCGCTCGGCCAGCTCTTTGCAATCGGCGTGAGCATCTCGAGCAGCAGCGCGGCCTCGACTGACGCTTGCGGGGTGCCGGTGTGCTGCTCGTCCACCAGTCGCGCGCAGTACAGCGCGAGCGCGAGCGCGCCCTCGCAATAACTCTTTTGCGCCAGCAGCATGCGCTTGACGTCGGCATGCTCGATGATCGCCACCTGCGGCTGCGAAGCGTCCTTGCCGCTCGCGCCGGCGCGCCCCACCACCGGGCGGCCCTGCGGGCGGTTGCGTGCGTAGTCCAGCGAGACTTCATAGCCCGCGTAGCCGAGCATCGTGGCGCCCAGGCCGACGGCAATGCGCGCCTCATTCATCATGTGGAACATGCAGCGCAGACCCTCGTGCGGCTTGCCGACGAGATAGCCGATCGCACCCGCACCGCGGCCATCGAGGCCACCCCCCGTGGCGGACGCGCGCAGCGGAAACTTGCCTTCGCCGAAATTGAGCAGCGCGTTCGGGATGCCGCGATTGCCGAGCTTGTGGTTCAGGCCCGCGAGCGCCACGTCGTTGCGTTCGCCGGTGAGCTCGCCATCCACGCCGACCAGTTTCTTCGGCACGATGAACAGCGACAGGCCCCGGGTGCCCGGGATCAGCTTGCCATCCGACCCGGGGATCTTGGCGAGCACGAGATGGATGATGTTGTCGGTCAGCTCGTGCTCGCCGTTCGAGATCCACATCTTGTTGCCGCGCAGCCGATAGCGCGGGCCCAGCGGGTCACTCTCGAAACCATCACCATCCGGCGTGGCACGCGTGACCACATCCGACAGGCTGGAGCCGGCCTGCGGTTCGGACAGGCACATGGTCCCCGAGAAGCGGCCGGCGAACTCGTTGCGCGCGAAGACCGCCTGCTGCGCCGGCGTGCCGTGCGCCATCAGCAGGTTGGCGTTGCCGCTGGTCAGCATGCCGCCGCCGCCGATGCCGATGCCGGCGCGCGAGAAGAAGCTGTTGGCCGCCATCTCGACCACGCAGGGCAGCTGCATGCCGCCGATCGCGTAGTCCTGCGCCGCCGCCAGCATGCCCGACTCGGCATAGGCGCGCGCCGCGGCGTGGCTGGCTTCGGGCAGATGGACCTGCTCGCCGTCGAACCAGGGCTCCTCGGTGTCGGCCACCCGGTTGAACGGCGCGAACTTCTCGCGTGCGATCTTCTCGCAGGTGTCGAGCACCGAATCGAAGGTCTCGCGGGCATGGTCGGCAAAGCGCGGGCGCGCCCCGAGCGCGCCGACATCCAGCCAGTCGTGGAGCAGAAAGTCGACGGTCGCACGGTAGCTCATGACCGCCTCTGCACGCCGAC
>JBDSBD010000099.1:0-3134 GCA_039921765.1 Burkholderiaceae bacterium | reverse complement strand
TCGCGCCTAGCCCTGCGGCCTGCGGCGGCCCGGCGCGAGCCCTCCGATAGCGTTAACAGGCCCTAGCCGGCGCGCGACCCGAACGCGGTTCGGCAAGCGCACGCCGTGGCCTGCGGCGGCCTCAAGTCAGAGGGGCAACACCACCGCGTGTGAGCTGGTGGGATGCATGCAACCGCCAGGTCCACAAGCGCCTCGGCGGCGCCGCGCCCGCAGGTGGCTGCGAGCCACCGGCCAGCAGATCTTGCGCAGGTCGATTACCCTTCGCGCAACGACAGCATGAAGGATCCCGGAATGACCCATTTGCAGCAACGGCTGCGCGCGTTGCCCCTCTCGCGGCTGAAAGGCGTTCGCCGCGGCATCGAGAAGGAGAGCCTGCGGGTTCGGCCGGGCGGGGCGCTGGCGATGACGCCGCATCCGGCCGCGCTCGGCTCGGCGCTCACCCATCCCCACATCACCACCGATTTCAGCGAGGCGCAGCTGGAGTTCGTCACCGGCGTGCATGCCGACGTTCACGCGTGCCTGGACGAGCTCACGCAGATTCATCAGTTCACCTACCGCGTGCTCGGCGACGAACGCCTGTGGGTGGCCAGCATGCCCTGCGGCTTGCCGAGCGACGAGCAGATTCCGATCGCCTTTTTTGGTTCGTCCAACGTCGGGCGCCTCAAGACCTTGTACCGCACGGGCCTGAGCCACCGCTACGGGCGCCGCATGCAGACGATCTCGGGCATCCACTACAACTGGTCGATGCCGGGGGTGCCGAGCGAGCGCTACTTCGATCTGATTCGCAACTTTCGCCGGCATGCCTTCGTGCTGCTGTATCTGTTCGGCGCCTCGCCGGCCGTGTGCTCGAGCTTCGTCGAAGGCGGCGCGCACGACCTGCAGATGCTGAAGGGCCAGACCCTGTACATGCCGCACGGCACCTCGCTTCGCATGGGCCGCCTGGGCTATCGAAGCGACGCGCAGGCGTCGATCGCAGTCAGCTATAACGGCCTGGAGAGCTACGGCGCCACGTTGGAGGAAGCGCTCACCCGCCCCTGGCCGGCCTACGAGGCGCTCGGCATTCGTGATGGCGCCGGCGGCTACAACCAACTCGACACCAGCCTGCTGCAGATCGAAAACGAGTTCTACGGCACCATCCGCCCGAAGCGCGTCATTCACCCCGGCGAGCGGCCGCTGCACGCGCTGCGCGAGCGGGGCGTCGAGTACGTCGAGGTGCGCTGCATGGATCTCGACCCCTTTGTGTCGGTGGGCATCGAGGCACAGACCATGCGTTTTCTCGACGTCTTCCTGTTGCACTGTCTGCTGCACGACAGCCCGCCGGACACCCCGCAGGAGATCGCGGCGCTGTCGCGCAATCAGCATCTCGCGGCGGCACGAGGGCGCGAGCCCGGGCTGCGCCTGGAACGCGGCGACACCGAGGTGTCGCTGGTCGATTGGGGCGCCGAGATCCTGGACCAATGCGTGCCGATCGCCGAAGCGCTGGACGCCGCGCACGGCATAGCGTCGCACCGCGAGGCGTTGGCGGCCGCCAACGCCTCGCTGCACGATGCCAGCCTGCTGCCGTCGGCGCGCGTCCTCGAGGTGATGCAGCGCGACTTCGACAGCTCGTACGTGCGCTTTGTCAACGCACAGTCAGACGCCGCCCGGAAAACGCTGCTGGAGCGGCCGTTTTCTCCCGAGGTGCAGGCGACCTTCGAGCACCTGGCACGCGAATCGCTCGACGAGCAGGCACGCGTGGAGGCGGCCGATTCGATCGATTTCGAGTCCTGGCGGCAAGCCTACCTGGCGCCGCAGCGGCTGAACGCCGAGATCAAGGACGAGGCGGCGTAGGGTGGCGGACCACCATCGGCCAGCGCTGCGCGAGGCGATACCTGCCGCGCCGGCGAGATCCGGTTCCGATGTCCGCGCTGCCTTCGATGTTCCCGAAGGCACGGTGGCGCGAATCGCGCTTCGCCCGGGCGGCTCTTCTTCCCGGGGGGCCACGCAAGGGTGATCAGGGCAGGAAGGTCAGCCCCAGTCCGATCACCACTCCCGAGACCACCAGCACGATCAGGCAAAAGCCCATGATGTCCTTGGCGCGCAGCCCGGCGATGGCCAGGGCCGGCAAGGCCCAGAACGGCTGGATCATGTTGGTCCAGGCATCTCCCCAGGCCACCGCCATCGAAATGCGCGCCAGGTCCACGTTGAGTTCGAGCGCGGCTGGAATCATCACCGGCGCCTGCACCGCCCACTGGCCTCCGCCGGACGGCACGAAGATGTTGACGATGCCCGCACTCAGGAACGTGAACAGCGCGAGCGTGCTCTCGTTGGAGATCGCGACGAACATGTTCGACAAGCTGACGGCAAGGCCGGAGCCGATCATCATTCCCATGATTCCGGCATAGAACGGGAACTGGATGATGATCCCGCTGGCGCCGCGCGCCGCATCGCCGACGGCTTCGATGAAGCGGCTGGGTCTGCCGTGCAGCGCAATGCCCAGCATCAGGAAGATGAAGTTGACGATGTTGAGGTTGAGCCCGCTGCCCTTGACGGCGAAGTAGTAGACGGCAAACACCAGACCCATGATGCCGACGGCCTGCGCGAGCAGGATGCTGTTCTCCATGCGCTCGGCCGGGGTCTGCGACTGGGGAAGTGGCGTCGCTGGTGCCTCCACCAACTTGGCGGGATCGATCGAAACCGTCTGCTCCGGGGGCGGCATCATCAGCCGGTTGAGTAGCGGCACGATGACGAACAGCGCCAGCACGATCAGCAGGTTGAAGCTCGCGAAGATGGTTCGCGAGGTGTCGATGATGCCCATGCTTTCGGCCATGAAGTGGGCCGGCGTGGCGACGGTCAACGGGATCGAGCCCGCCAGTCCGCCGTGCCACACCAGGAAGCCGCTGTAGGCACTGGCAATCAGCAGGCGGTAGTCGACGTTGGGGACCTGCCTGGCAAGTTGGCGCGCAAACATGGCGCCGATGACCAGGCCAAAGCCCCAGTTGAGCCAGCTCGCGAGCAGCGAGACCAGCGTCACCAGCACGATGGCCTGGCCGGGCGTGCGCGCAAGTTTCGCCACCACGGCCAGGATGCGTCGAAAGAACGGCGTGGTGGCCAGCACCCAACCGGTCACGAGGATCAGGATCATCTGCATCGAA
>JBDSBD010000098.1:0-3547 GCA_039921765.1 Burkholderiaceae bacterium | reverse complement strand
GGCGCGCGCGACTTCGCGGCCGCCGCGCGGCGCGTTGACCCGGTCGGAGGCCTGCCATGACGGCAATGCTCGAGATCGGCGACCTGCATGTGTCCTACGGGCAGGTCGAAGCGGTGCGCGGGGTTGCGCTCACACTGATGCCGCGCCGGATCGTCTCGGTGATCGGACCGAACGGCGCCGGCAAGACCACGCTGCTCGCGGCCGTGATGGGTCTGCTGCCCTCCAAGGGTGTGTTGCGTTTCGAGGGCGAGGATCTGCGAGCGCTGGATGTCGAGGCGCGTGTCGAGCGCGGGTTGTGTCTGGTGCCCGAGAAGCGTGAGCTGTTCGGCGAGCTCTCGGTGCTCGACAACCTGCACCTCGGGGCCTATTCGCGCCGCCTGAGTGCCGGCTTGCTGCGCCAGCGTCTGGACGAGGTGTATCAGCGCTTTCCGCGCCTGGCCGAGCGGCGCGACCAGCGTGCCAGCACGCTGTCGGGCGGCGAGCGCCAGATGCTCGCGCTCGGCCGCGCGCTGATGTCGGCCCCGCGCCTGTTGATGCTTGACGAGCCGAGCCTGGGCCTGGCGCCGCTGATCGTGCAGGAGATCCTGTCGATCGTGCGCGCGCTGCGCGACGATGGCGTGTCGATCCTGCTGGTGGAGCAGAACGCGCGCGCTGCGCTCGACATCTCGGACCATGGCTACGTGCTCGAGACCGGCGAGATCGCGCTCTCCGGGCCGTCTGCCGATCTGGCCGGCGATCCGCGCGTCCAGGCCACCTACCTGGGTGGAGCCAGCGATGAAGATGCGTGACGCCCCCGCCGGATGCGCCGGGTCGATCGTGCTGGCGCCGCGCGAGCGCACGCTGCCGGTGCTGCTCGCGCGTCAGGCCGAGCGCTTCGGCGCCAGGCCGCTTCTGGTTGTATCGGCCGACGCGACGCGGTGGCGCCATGCCGACGCGGTGGATGCGGTGGCGCGCCGCGGCGCCGCGCTGCAGGCGGTGGGCGTGGCGCGCGGCGAGCGCGTCGCGCTGATGTGCAGCAACCGGATCGAGGCGCTCGAGGTGTTTCTCGGCTGCGGCTGGATCGGCGCCGTCTCGGTGCCGATCAACGGTGCCGCGATGGGTCCGCAGATCGCCTACTACCTCGCCGACAGCGGCGCGCGCCTGCTCGTGATCGAAGCCGGTTTCGTGGAACGGCTGGCCGCTGCAGCGCTTTCTGCCACGCAGCTGCGGTCGATCTGGGTCGTCGGTGACGCGAGCCGCTGCCCGGCCGCAATCGACGGTGTGCCCTGCCTGCCGTACCCGGGGGCAGGCGCTGCTGCGGCGCCGGCCGACGTGCAGCCCGGCGACCCGCTCGCGATCCTCTACACCACCGGCACGACCGGCCCGGCCAAGGGCGTGATCTGTCCGCACGCCCAGTATTACGGCTGGGGGGTCAACACCGCGGCGGTACTCGGCCTGACCGATGCCGACGTGCTCGCGACGACCTTGCCGCTGTTCCACATCAATGCGCTGAACACCTATGCGCAGGCGGCCGTCACCGGCTGCAGCGCGGTCTTCGAGGCGCGGTTCTCGGCCTCCGGCTTCTGGGCCACGATGCAGGCCTGCGACGCCAGCGTGGTCTACATGCTCGGCGCGATGGTGCAGATCCTGCTGGCCCAGCCCGAGGCTGGGGTCGAGCGCGCGCACCGGGTGCGCATCGGGCTCGGCCCCGGCGTGCCGGCCGCTGCGTCGGCCGCGTTCCTCGCGCGCACCGGGGTGCGCCTGGTCGAGGGCTATGGCTCCACCGAGAGCAATTTCGTGATCGCCAGCACCGCGCCCGGTGCGCCGGCCGAGCCGCGCAGCGGCGTGATCGGCTGGCCGATGCCGGGCTTCGAAGCGCGCATCGTCGATGCCCAGGATGTCGAGCTGCCGCCTGGCGAGGCGGGTGAACTGGTGCTGCGCGCGGACGAGCCGTTTGCCTTCGCGAGCGGCTACTTCGGCATGCCGGACCAGACTGTCGAGGCCTGGCGCAACCTGTGGCTCCACACCGGTGACCGGGTCGTGCGCGACGCCGACGGTGCGTTCCGCTTCATCGATCGCATCAAGGACGCGATCCGCCGGCGTGGCGAGAACATCTCGTCGTTCGAGGTCGAGCAGGTGCTGGCCAGCCACCCGTCGGTGGCGTCGGTGGCGGTGTTCCCGGTGCGCTCCGAGCTTGCCGAAGACGAGGTGATGGCGGCCCTGGTGGTGCGGGCCGGCGCAGTGATCGACCCGGCGGAGATCGTGCGCTACTGCGAAACGCGCCTGCCTTACTTCTCGATTCCGCGCTACATCGACATCGTCATCGATCTGCCGCGCACCGAGAACGGCAAGGTGCAGAAATTCAAGCTGCGCGAGCAGGGTGTCGGCCCCGCCACCTGGGATCGCGGCGCGAGGGCCCGGTGACCTTGCCGCTGAACGGCCGCACGGCCTTCGTCACCGGCGCGGCGCGCGGCCTGGGCCTGGCGATCGCCGAGGGGCTTGCGCAGGCCGGCGCGAGCGTGGCCCTGGCCGATATCGATCCGAGTGTCGAGGCCGCTGCCGCCGCGCTGCGACGTGCCGGCCATGCGGCCTTGGCGCTGGTGCTGGACGTGCGCAGCGAGACCGCGTTCGACGCCGCGTTCGGGCGCGCGTGTTCCGCATTCGGCGCAATCGATGTGCTCGTCAACAACGCGGCGCGCACGCCCGGTGGCTCGCTCTGGGATGTCAGCGCCGACGAATGGGACGATGTGCTGGCGATCAATCTGCGCGGGAGCTTCTTCGGTTGCCGCATTGCCGGGCGCCACATGCGCGCGCGCGGCCGCGGCCGCATCGTCAACCTGGCCTCGGTGGCCGGGCAGCAGGCGAGCCGCGCAAGCGTGCCTTACGCAGCCTCCAAGGCCGGCATCCTGGCACTGACGCGCGCCTTTGCGCTCGAGTTGGCGCCGCAGGGTGTGACCGTGAACGCCATTGCGCCGTCGGCGATCCACAGCCCGCTGCTCGACGCGCTGGATGCGGATCGGCGCGACGCGCTCCTCGCTGCGACGCCACTCGGCCGTTTCGGCGACCCGGCCGAGGTGGCCGATGCCGTCGTCTACCTGGCGTCGGACAAAGCGGCGTTCATGACCGGCGCGACCCTCGATCTGAACGGCGGGCGGCTGATGCGCTGAGCCTCGGGGTCTTGCCCCAGAAAGTTCTTGTCAACCGACCGGGTCGGGACTATGATACTTTACAACTGAACAATTAATATGTCATGTTAATGCCGCACATCCTGCAGAGCAGGCGGCAACACCTGTGACTGGAGCATCGATGAATATCGTCTGTATCGGCGGTGGCCCCTCGGGTCTGTACTTCGCGCTGTTGATGAAGTTGCAGGACCCCGCGCACGAGATCACGGTGGTCGAGCGCAACCGGCCGTACGACACCTTCGGCTGGGGCGTCGTGTTCTCCGACCAGACCTTGGGCAACCTCCAGCAGGCCGACCCTGCGAGCGCAGCCCTGATCCTCGATGCGTTCAATCACTGGGACGACATCGAGGTCAACATCCGCGGCCACAAGGTGCGCTCGGGCG
>JBDSBD010000097.1:0-5210 GCA_039921765.1 Burkholderiaceae bacterium | reverse complement strand
TCGAGCGCCGGGCGCCGCAATCCGAACCGATGAACCCGTGAACCCGTCAACACGCGAACACGCGAACACGCGAACACGCAAACACGCAAACCCATGAATCCGTGAATCCGTGATCCGGTGAGCGCCGAGCCGCCGAACCCACGCCGCGGTTCGGGGGCGCAAGCAGCCGCCCGACGCGTTGCGCCAGGAGCCGGAGCTGCGCCGAAGTTCTACACTGCATCCTCGTCCTTGAACCGGAACCCGCCATGAACGCACGCGACCCCCACTTGCCGCTTCAACCCGAAGAAGCTGGCGCGCTGGCCGAGTTTGCGAACCGGAGCTGGGACGAGCAGATCGTGCCGGCGCTCACGAACTACATCGCGATTCCGGCCAAGAGCCCGATGTTCGATGCCGAGTGGCAGCAGCACGGCTACATCGAGCGCGTGATCACGGACGCGGCGCGCTGGATCGAGAGCCGCAACGTTGCCGGGCTCAAGCTCGAAGTCGTGCGCATCGAGGGTCGCACGCCGTTGATCTTCTTCGAGGTGCCCGCCACCAAGACCGGCGGCAATGCGGCCGACGCCGATACGATCTGTCTGTACGGCCACCTCGACAAACAGCCCGAGTTCAACGGCTGGCGCAGCGATCTGGGCCCCTGGACACCGAAGTTCCAGGAAGGGTTGCTTTACGGCCGCGGCGGTGCCGACGACGGCTACGCGGTCTATGCCGCGCTGACCGCGATCATGGCGCTCGACCGGCAGGGCATCCCGCGTGCGCGCTGCGTCGGCATCATCGAGAGCTGCGAGGAGAGCGGCTCGATCGACCTGCCGATCTACCTCGACGTGTTGAAACCGCGCCTGGGCAAGGTCGGCCTCGTGGTCTGCCTGGACAGCGGCGCCGGCAACTACGACCAGCTCTGGCTCACGACCAGCCTGCGCGGCCTGGTCAGCGGCGTGTTGAAGGTGGAGATCCTGACCGAGGGCGTGCACTCGGGCGACGCGAGCGGCCTGGTGCCGTCGAGTTTTCGCATCCTGCGCCAGGTCCTTGATCGGCTGGAGGACAGCCGCACCGGCGAGCTGCTGCCGCAGAGCTTTCATTGCGAGATCCCGGCTGATCGCGTCGAGCAGGCACGCGTCACCTCGCAGATCCTCGGCGACCAGGTCTGGAAGCGTTTCCCCTGGGCTTGCGGGGCCGACGGCGCCCCCAGTCTGCCGACCACCACCGACGCGCTGCAGGCGCTGCTCAACCGAACCTGGAAGCCCACGCTGAGCGTGACCGGCGTCGACGGCTTTCCGACGCTCGGCAACGCCGGCAATGTGCTGCGCCCGCATACCGCGTTCAAGCTGTCGCTGCGCCTGCCGCCGATGGTCGAGGCCCACGCCGCCGCGCTCAAGCTCAAAGACCTGCTCGAGGACAACGCACCGTACAACGCCCGCGTCACGTTCACCCCCGATGGCCGCGCCGATGACCTCGGTGCAACCGGCTGGAATGCGCCCGGGCTCGCGCCCTGGCTCGAGCGTGCGCTCCATGGGGCATCACACGCGCACTACGGCGCGCCGTGCGGCTACATCGGCCAGGGCGGCACGATCCCGCTGATGAGCATGTTGCAAAAGGGCTTCCCGGCCGCGCAGATGATGGTCTGCGGCGTGCTCGGGCCGAAGAGCAATGCGCACGGCCCGAACGAATTCCTGCACGTGCCCTACGGCAAGAAGCTCACCGCGGCGGTGGCGCAGGTGATGGCGGCGTGCGCCTGAGCGCGGAGCGTCGTAGCCCGAAGCATTGAGCGTCGCTCGCGACCGCTCAATGGGGGCGGGACCCACGGCACCTGGAGCGTGCCGCACCCTGTTCCCGAAGGCCGAGCGCCCGGTGTTCGCGCTCTCGATCGACGATGCAAAGCCGGCGCCGCGATCGCAATGGCCACGCCCGACCACCACCACCCGGCGCTGCCGCCCGCTCGGAGCGGGCGGCAGCGTCGAACGAAACAGCGCAGACCGCGTTCAAAGGCTTTCACGCCGCCACGCTCGGCATGCGCTGCCTGCAGTTCGGCTGAGAGTCCGAAAGCTTTTCCGTCGCGCCCGCATTGATTTGCTCTCCCCCTTCGAGCCGCTGGCCGGGGTGAGGCGCCGCGTCGGTGAAACGACGCAGCGAAAAACCGGCTTCGTTCTCGGGGCTGCCCAGCGCGGTTGTTTCAGTACTGTGATCCGGGTCCGAGCCGCCGAATCGAGGCACCAATGAACTGCTCAGGCCCGTTGGTTCAGGCTCAGGTTGCCCTGCACAGCCGCGCAGGTGATGCCCATCCGAACCTGAACCGTGACCGTACTTTGTAAATCAAGGTAAACCATCGGAATGGGGGATGGTGAGGATTCGGTCCGGGGAAAAAAGTCGCGGCTCCTTCCTTCCTGTTTGCCAACCTTGCGCGTGGGCGTTGATTTGACGCCTCAGGCGCTCTTTCAAGGAGTCAAGCATCATGAAACCTGGATCCTGGTTCTCGCCGAGTTCGTCGAAGTTTGCCTTCGGCTGTGCAATGGCGTGTTTCGGAGGTGTCGGCGCAGCCTTGTCGTTGCCGGCCGTTGCGGCGCAAACGGTCATCCCGCAGTCGGCGCTGGTGCCGTCCACGCAGTACTACACCGATAGCATCGGCGGTGGCATCGGCAATATCGTCGTGATGACCGGCGGCGGCAACGATAACGGCGCCGGCAATGCCGATGGTCGCAACGATGACGGCTTCAGCGGCCCGATCAACTTTGGCTATACGCTGAACTTCTTCGGAACCAACTACACGTCGCTTTACGCGAACAACAACGGCAACATCAGTTTTGGTTCCGGTATCTCGGAGTACGTGCCCAGCGGGCCGACTGGTGCAGCCGCCCCGGTGATATCGCCGTGGTTCGCTGACGTCGATACTCGAGGTGCGGCCAGTGGCGTGCTCCACTTGCGCCAGGACATCTCGAACGAAACAATCCTGACCTGGGATCAAGTGGGTTACTACGACGAACACGATGATGTACTCGCGAGCTTTCAGTTGATCGTGCGTGGTCCGGGCTACAACGTCCCGGTCGGCGAGGGTTCGATCGGGTTTTTCTACAAGAGCATGCCTTGGGAGCACACGGACACGAGCACGACGGCTGCGGTGGGCTTCGGTGATGGCGCCGGCAATTCCGAAGTGCTGGCGGGGTCGAACACCACCGGCCTCAATCAGGTCGTTCAGGACCACTACATCTGGTTCGATCAGAACCTGGCGCCGGTGCCACCGGTCAACGCGGTGCCCGAGCCCGGGACCTACGCGTTGATGCTGGCGGGGCTCGGCGTCTTGGGTATGGTCGCGCGGCGCCGTAAGGCCAAAGCCGGCTGAGGCTGCCAGGCCCTTCGGTTCAGAACCGTCGGGTCGATGTCGGTGCAACAAGGAGCCTTTTGAGCCCTTCTCAGTGCTCAGAGAGCTTGTCCAGCGCCAGCAGCGACGCGGCCAGCGCTTCTGCCACCTCGATCCCGTCGACTCCCGCCGACATGATGCCGCCGGCATAGCCCGCGCCTTCGCCCGCCGGGTACAGGCCGCGCACGTTCAGGCTCTGCAAGTCGGGCCCGCGCGTGATGCGCAGCGGCGACGAGGTGCGCGTTTCCACGCCGGTGAGCACCGCATCGGGCATCGCGAAGCCCTTGATCTGGCGCTCGAACGCGGGCAGCGCTTCGCGGATCGCGACGATCGCGTAGTCGGGCAGGGCGGCGCGCTGCGGTGCGCCGAGGTCGGTGAGATGCACACCTGGCTTGTAGGAAGGCAGCACGCTGCCGAACCCGGTCGATGCCCGGCCATTGATGAAGTCGCCGACGAGCTGGCACGGCGCGTCGTAGTTGCCTCCGCCGAGTTCAAAGGCGCGGGACTCCCACTCGCGCTGGAACGCGATCCCGTCGAGCGGATTCACCGGGCCTTCAGCGCGGCCATCCCGCCGATAGTCCTGCGGATCGATGCCGACGACGATGCCGGCGTTCGCGTTGCGCTCGTTGCGCGAATACTGGCTCATGCCGTTGGTGACCACGCGGCCGGGCTCGGAGGTTGCCGCCACCACCGTGCCGCCCGGGCACATGCAAAAGCTGTAGACCGCGCGGCCATTCTTTGCATGGTGCACCAGCTTGTAGTCGGCCGCCCCGAGGATGGGGTGGCCGGCGCTGGCACCGAAGCGCGCGCGATCGATGAGTGACTGCGGATGCTCGATGCGAAAGCCGATCGAGAACGGCTTGGGTTCCATGAATACGCCGCGAGCGTGCAGCATCTCGAAGGTGTCGCGGGCGCTGTGACCCAGCGCCAGCACGACGTGGTCGGCCTCGATCTGTTCGCCTCCGGCAAGCACCACGCCGCGGAGGCGGCGTATCCGTCGGGAGTCGGGGCCTTCGCCGTCGCTGCCGGCCGTGGCGCCCTCGCGTTCACGGCCCGTGCCACCGTGGCGGGCCGTGTCATCCTGGTCGCTGCCTTGGGGCATGGCTTCGATCAGCAGGTCGGTGACACGTTGCTGAAAGCGCACCTCACCACCCAGGCGCTCGATCTCGCCGCGCATCTTCTCGACCACGCCGACGAGGCGGAAGGTGCCGATGTGCGGCTTGGCGACGAAGCCGATGTCCTCGGGTGCACCCGCCTTCATGAACTCGGTCAGCACCTTGCGCGTGAGAAAGCGCGGGTCGCTGATCTGGCTCCAGAGCTTGCCATCGGAAAAGGTGCCGGCGCCGCCCTCACCGAACTGCACGTTCGATTCGGGGTCGAGTGCGCGCTTGCGCCACAGGCCCCAGGTGTCGCGGGTGCGCTCGCGCACCGCCTTGCCGCGCTCCAGAACGATCGGCTTCAGGCCCATCTGCGCGAGCACCAGCGCGGCGAAGATGCCGCACGGACCGAAGCCGATCACGAGCGGCCGAAGCTTGTGCCGGTCGGCGAAGAACGCCGCGCCGGCGTGGCCGACGAAGCGGTAGTTCATGTCGGGCGCACGGCGAATGTGCGGCTGGCCGGCCAGTCGCTGCAGCACCGCGGCCTCGTTGCCGAGTTCGCAATCCAGCGTGTAGCTCAGTTGTACTGCGCTCTTCTTGCGGGCATCGAAGGCGCGCCGCACCACCGTGTAATGGCGCAACTCGGTATCTTCGACGCCCAGCCGCGCCAGGATGGCCGCGCGCAGCGCCGTATCGGCGTGGTCCAGCGGCAGGCGCAGTTCGGTGATTCGCAGCATGGGCGGGGTTCCGGCCGGTGACCCGGG
>JBDSBD010000096.1:0-14230 GCA_039921765.1 Burkholderiaceae bacterium | reverse complement strand
ACGTCGTACTGCTGGCGCGAAATCAGCTCGCGCATCTTGGCCACTACCGCGCGGCTGCGGTATTGGCTCTGGCCGCGGTGGACGATGATCGACAGCGCATCGACCCGGTCGCCGTTGAGCAGGATGTCGACCTTCACGACATCGGCGGCGCGATACTCCTTGAACTCGTAGTCCATCGAGGCATAGCCGCGCGACACGCTCTTGAGCTTGTCGAAGAAGTCGAGCACGATCTCCGCCAGCGGCATCTCGTAGGTGAGCATCACCTGACGTCCGTGGTAGGCCATGTTGAGTTGCACACCCCGCTTCTGATTGGCCAACGTCATCACGGGGCCGACGTAGTCCTGAGGCATGTACAGATGGACCGTGACGATGGGCTCGCGGATCTCGTGGATGCGGCCCAGATCAGGCATCTTCGACGGGTTGTCGACCTGAACCACACTCTGGTCACCGAGCTCGACCTGGTAGACCACCGAGGGCGCCGTCGTGATCAGGTCCTGGTCAAACTCGCGCTCGAGGCGCTCCTGCACGATCTCCATGTGCAGCAGACCGAGAAAACCGCAGCGAAAGCCGAAGCCCAGCGCCTGGCTCACCTCGGGCTCATAGCGCAGCGAGGAATCGTTCAGCTTCAGTTTCTCGAGGGCATCGCGGAGCTGGTCGTACTCGCTCGCCTCGGTCGGGTACAGGCCGGCGAAGACCTGCGGCTGGATCTCCTTGAAGCCCGGCAGCGCCTCGGCCGCAACGCCCTTGTTGTTGGGCAGCTTCTTCTCGAGCGTGATCGTGTCGCCCACCTTGGCCGCCTGCAGCTCCTTGATGCCGGCGATGATGAAGCCCACCTCGCCCGCGTTGAGCCGCTCGCGCGTCACCGAGTTCGGCGTGAACACGCCGAGCTGATCGGCTCCAAAGACCGCGTCGCTGGCCATCAGCCGGATGCGCTCGCCACGGCTCAGGCTGCCATCGACCACACGCACCAGCATCACGACCCCGACGTAATTGTCGAACCATGAGTCGATGATCATCGCGCGCAGCGGCGCGTCCACCTTGCCGCGCGGCGCCGGCATGCGCGTGATCACCGCCTCGAGGATGTCGTCGATGCCTTCGCCGGTCTTGGCACTGCAGGGGATCGCGTCGTCGGCATCGATGCCGATCACGTCCTCGATCTCGGCCTTCGCGTTCTCCGGGTCGGCGTTCGGCAGATCCATCTTGTTGAGGACCGGAACCACCTCGACACCCAGATCGAGTGCCGTGTAGCAGTTGGCAACTGTCTGCGCCTCGACACCCTGGCTCGCGTCCACCACGAGCAAGGCGCCCTCGCAGGCCGACAGCGAGCGGCTGACCTCGTACGAGAAGTCAACGTGCCCCGGCGTGTCGATCAGGTTCAAGTTGTAGACCTGGCCGTCGCGTGCCGTGTATTCGAGCGCCGCGGTCTGTGCCTTGATGGTGATGACGCGCTCGCGCTCGATCTCCATCGAGTCGAGCACCTGCATTTCCATCTCGCGATCGGAGAGGCCACCGCAGCGCTGGATCAACCGATCAGCCAGCGTGCTCTTGCCGTGATCGATGTGGGCAATGATGGAGAAGTTGCGGATGTGGTTCATGGAGAGAAGGCGCGCAGCCTCACGCGAGAGCTACAACGGCAAAGCCGTTGCGGAGAAAGCTCCTATCGCGCAGCGATGTGAAGGCCCGATGGGCCGGGCCGCAACCAAAAAAAAGGCACGTCGAATCAATGACGCGCCTTCCAACAAAACGATTGGCAACTGCTTGTTGGGCTTTCATTGTAGTCAAAAGTGCCCGGCGGCAAGCCGCGCCGTGGCTTGATTTCTCGTCGTTGCCGGTGTCCAACAGGATAAGTTATATACATGTTATCCACAGATGCTTGTGGATTCCCTGGGGATAGTTACGTTGCTCCGATTTCATTGCTAAAACCGGTAAAAACCAGGCCACGGCGCGCGCAATTGTAGCGGTCGGAAGGTCCAATCATCGTGGTGAAAATAAAGTGTGTGCACACTGACATTTAACGGATTTCACAGGCCAACCCACCCATCCATCATTTCATCGAAATCGGGCGCAAGAGATTTCATCTGATGGAAAGACCCGCCGCTCGACTTGGCTTGGAGCAGCCTCCGCGGGCCGGCGTGTTCAGGCATCAGCTCGGGCGGATGATGAGAAAACTGACCGTCTCTCCGCGCCGCACCAGCACCGCCATCGACTTGGCCTTGGCGGTCTTTGCCACCAGGGTCTCGAACTGCCTGGCACTCGTGATCTCGGTGTTGTCGAGCGAGAGCAGCACATCGCCCTGGCGCAGGCCAGCACGCGCCGCCGCGCCCTCGGCAGCCTCGACGCGCACGCCCGACTTGATCTTCAGCTCGCGCTTTTGCGCGTCGGTCAGATCGGCGACCGCCAGGCCCAGGCTGCCCGTCGTCGTCGCAGGCTTGGATTGGCGCTCGGCAGAGGCTTCGTTGCGATCCGGCGCGAACTCGGCAACCGTGACGTTCAGGTCGCGGCTGCTGCCGCGGCGGAACACCTGCAAGACGGACTTCGCGCCCGGCTTGATGGCGCCAATCACGCGCGGCAGGTCACCTGCCTTGTCGACCGTGCGGCCGTCCACCTTGGTGATGATGTCGCCGGCGTCGATGCCGGCCTTGTCGGCAGGCCCGCCGGGTTCGACATTGCGCACCAGTGCACCAGCCGGCTTGCCCAGCCCGATGGCTTCGGCCACGTCCTTGGTGACCGGCGCGATGACCACGCCGATGCGCCCACGAATCACGCGCCCGCTGGTGCGCAGCTGGTCGGCCACGCGCGAGGCTTCGTCGATCGGGATCGAGAACGAGATGCCCATGTAGCCACCGCTGCGCGAGTAGATCTGCGAGTTGATGCCCACAACCTCGCCGCGCATGTTGATGAGCGGGCCGCCCGAGTTGCCGGGGTTGATGGCCACGTCGGTCTGGATCAGCGGCACCAGATCGCCTGTGTCGCGAGACTTGGCACTCACGATGCCGGCGGTCACGGTGCTCTCGAGCCCGAACGGCGAGCCGATCGCGATGACCCATTCGCCGACCTTGAGCTTGTTCACGTCACCGAGTCGAACCACCGGCAGGCCGGTGGCCTCGATCTTTACCAGCGCCACGTCGGAGCGCTTGTCGGCGCCGATGATCCTGGCCCTGAACTCGCGCTTGTCGGTGAGCGTGACCCAGACCTCGTCGGCCCCGTCGACCACGTGCGCGTTCGTCATCACGTACCCGTCGGCACCCAGGATGAAGCCCGAGCCCACACCGCGCTGCTGCGGTTCGCCTCCATCGGACCCGGGTGGCATGCCGCGCGGCGCGGGCCGGTTCGGGATCGGAATGCCGAAGCGCCGGAAGAATTCCAGCATGTCTTCGTCGATCTCGGGCCCGCCGCGCCCGGTGCGAACCTGCTCGGTGGTGCGAATACCCACCACCGCGGGCCCGACCTGCTCGACCAGCCCCGTGAAGTCGGGCAGGCCTTGCGCACGCACCGGCAGCGCTGCAAACGTGGCGCAAAGCACCAGGCCGAACGCCAGCGCAACGAGCCACTGGCGCCACGGCCGCAACGGGCCCACCGAACCCGAACATGTTGTCGACATCATCATCGCCCTCCCAGGCATTGCGCCGCTTGCAAAGTTATCTTCAGGCTCACGGCTTGCGTTCCAGCCCCTTGACGAACCGGCGCAGCGTGGCCAGCGGCACATCGCCCACGACCGTCACCCACGAGTCGGCAAGGCGCTGCATCAAGGTCTGCGTGGCGCCCACCGAGGCGGTCATCGGCCGGGCGTGGCGCTGCGCGTCGAACGGCTCGATGAAGACCGAGACATAGGTCAGCCCGTCGGAATAGATGGCCTGCACCGCCGGAAGTTCGGCGCCCGCGACGTCGGCACCGGCAGCATCGTCCATCGGCCGCTTCACGCAGCTCACCAGGCGAAACCCCGGCGGGGGCTGGCGCAGTGTCCAGCCCTCCGCATCGAGCCGGGTCGGGGTCAGCGCCGAATGCAGCACGCGATAGCCGTCGAGCTTGCTCATCGGCTGCAACACGCTCTCGAGATCGGGCTTCACGTCGATCGACACATCCGAGAACGCCGAGCTCTCCAGGATTTCGTGGTGCTCACCCAGCACGTCGGCGCGCAGCAACAGGCCCGAGCCTTGATCAGCCCACAGGCGGTAGCCATAGCGGTAGGCATCGCGCGGCTTGACGAGCAGCACGTTGGATTCGTGGCCCGCGATGCGCTCGGGTTTCAGGCGGCGGATCTCGTAAAAGTCGGCGATGTGATCGTCGCCAGCCTGCAGCAGCGCGGGGAACGACGCGAGCAACGTGCGCTTCTCGATCAACGCAACCTTGCTCGCCGGCCAGAGCGTCCGGACTTCGTCGTTGTGACGATAGATGTAGCGCACCTGGCCGTCGAGCGACTCGCTGCGCTCGAACTGATTCCGCCCCTGGCAGTAGTGCGCAATGCGCGCGCTGGCCACTGCTCCGGTACTGCTGACCACGAACGTCCCTTCGTAGTTGAGCTGGCGGGAGGCCTCATGAATGCGCAGCAACCAGGCTCGCACTTCGCGCGCCTGAGACGGCGCGTCGGCCACCACGGCTTGCGCCCAGACCGAAGGCGCTGCCGCCCAGGCCGCACCGACCAGCGCCAACGTGGAGAACGGGCGCCGCAACATGAACCACCTCTGTATCAGCGGAGTCATTAACGGTCCGACACGTCGACGGTCACGCTGCGCAGGAACGGCGAGGGCACGCCAAGTGCCGAACTCCCCGCGAACTGCTTGTGTGCGGCCAGGTAGCGATCGAGCCGCGCGTCGCGGATCAACTTGCCATTGGCGACCAGGGCTTGCGGCTCGGCGCTCGCTGCGGGGTGGGGCAGGGTCGATGCCGATGCCAAGCGCGGCGTGGCGTCGGCCACGGGCGTTTGTGGCGCCAGTGTCGCTACCGCCGGCGCGGGGACCCCGGACATCACCGGTGCGCGACTCAGCATCACCACCCCCGCCACCGCGACAAAGCCAGCAGCCACCGCCGACGGCGCCATCCAGGCCCAGCGGCGCAGGCGCGTACCCGCAGCCGCCTGCGATTCGTTTGAAGTGAAGTGGCGCGATGCGGGCGAGGAAGCCGCGGGCAGGGGCCGCGATGCAGCCTGCGGCGCCAGCACCACCGGCTCCACCGCAAGACGCCTGCGCAACGCTCCCAGGAATGCCGCGTCCCGGGCGGGGTCGCCCGCCAGGTCGTCCGAGCGCAGCACGTCGCCGATCAACTGGTAAGCATGCCAGGACGCGCGCATCTCGCCAGCCTCGCGCCAGCGCGCGCAGGCCTGCGCCACCCCGGCCACGTCAAGTTCACCATCGACCAACGCGGAGAGCCGCTCCAACTCCGTCGCCCGATCCGCCGATTCATCCGTAGACATGTCCATCTCCGATCACCCCCCCGTCTCACCACCTCGGCTCACTCGACCTCGCCGCGCAGCTTCACCAACGCTCGCCATCGCGCGTGTCGAGCAACGGGCGCAGCCGCTGCGCGATCGACTCGCGCGCCCGGAAAATACGCGAGCGCACCGTGCCGATCGGGCAGTTCATCATCTCGGCGATCTCTTCGTAGCTCAGCCCCTCGATTTCGCGCAGTGTGATGGCCTGGCGCAACTCGTCGGACAACGCTTCGATGGCAAAGTTCACGGCCGCTGCGATCTGCTTGCTCGCGAGCACCGCATCCGGGGTTTCGCCGTCGCTTAGTTCGTTCTCGACCCGGGAAGTTTCATCGTCGTCGTCCCTCGACGTGCGCGCCGATTCCGACACCAGCGGGTCGCGCTTGAGTTCCATCAGTGCCTTCTTCGCCGTGTTCACCGCAATCCGGTACAGCCAGGTGTAGAACGCACTGTCACCGCGAAACTTCGGGATCGCCCGGTAGGCGCGGATGAAAGTCTCCTGCGCGATGTCGGGCACCAGATCCACGTCGCGCACCATCCGGCCGATGAGCCGCTCGATACGGCGCTGGTACTTGACCACCAGCATCTCGAACGCCTTGACGTCGCCCTCCTTGACGCGGGCGACCAACGCTGCATCGGCGTCGGGGCCGTTCAACGGCGGCATGTCAGGGCAGCGTCGCGGCAGCGGGTGCCGGACGCGGAGCATGGAGCGCGCAACGCAGGTCGTGCCACTCGGACTCGAGGCCGCGCCGCTGTGCCGGCAACCAGGTCACCGCCCAAGGGCGCCCACCGAGACCATCGGGCGCAAAGCGCAGCAGCATCCAGGGACCCAGATCGATCGCGACGCGCAACTCGCCGTGGCGTGCCGAAGACACGTCGAACTCGTTGGACGTGCTTCTTGCGACCCACCACACCTGACCGTCCCAACGCAAAGTCGTCGCCGGCACGCGCACGAGCCAGCCCGCCAGGCCGAGCACCGAGCCGATCGCCGCGGCGACCGCGATGTACAGGCCCGCGCCGGGCGGCAGCGGCCGCGAGTGAGCCCATGCGGCCAGCGCCAACACGGCAGCGCCGGCAATCGCCCAGACGCAGAAGCGCCAAACGCCGAAGTCGCTCAGGGTGACTTGAAATGCAGGGAGTGCGCGCATCGACGCCGACGCACGGCGGCGTCAAATCCGCTTGAACACCAGCGTGCCATTGGTGCCGCCGAAGCAGAAGTTGTTCTTCATCGCGTATTCGATCTTCATCTCGCGCGCCGTGTTGGCGCAGTAGTCCAGGTCGCACGCGGGATCCTGGTTGAAGATGTTGATCGTCGGCGGCGACACCTGATGGTGAATCGCCAGCACGCTGAACACCGACTCGATCCCGCCCGCGCCCCCCAGCAGATGCCCGGTCATCGACTTGGTGGAGTTGACGACGAGCTTGCCCGCATGGTCGCCGAACGCGAGCTTGATCGCGTTGGTTTCGTTTGCATCACCGAGCGGCGTGGACGTACCGTGCGCGTTCAGGTATTGCACCTGGTCGGCGTTGATGCCTGAGTTGCGCAGAGCGGCCTTCATCGACCGCTTCGGACCATCCACATTCGGTGCAGTCATGTGGTGCGCGTCGGCCCCCATGCCGAAGCCCGCAAGCTCGGCATAGATCTTCGCGCCGCGCCGCTTGGCGTGCTCAAACTCCTCGAGCACCAGCGCACCCGAGCCCTCGCCGAGCACGAATCCGTCACGATCCCTGTCCCACGGGCGCGACGCGGTGACCGGATCGTCATTGCGCGTGGACAGTGCGCGCGCCGCGGCAAAACCGCCCAGGCCCAGCGGCGAGATCGTGGCCTCGGCACCACCGGCGACCATCACGTCGGCGTCACCGTACTCGATCAGCCTGCCGGCGGCGCCGATGCAATGCAGTCCCGTCGTGCAGGCGGTGGCACTCGCCAGGTTCGGACCCTGAAAGCCGTGCATGATCGACACATGCCCGGAGATCATGTTGATGATCGAGGCCGGCACGAAGAACGGCGTGATGCGACGCGGGCCGCGCGCCACCAGTTCGGCGTGCGTCTCTTCGATCAGCGGCAGCCCGCCGATGCCCGAGCCGACCAGCACGCCGATGCGCTCGGCCTGCTCTTCGCTCAAGCTCTCGCCGGTGGGCAACCCCGCGTCGCGGATGGCCTGGATCGACGCCGCCATTCCGAAGTGAATGAAGGTGTCCATGTGCCGGGCATCCTTGGCCGAGAAATAGTCCTCGACATTGAATCCCTTCACTTCGCCGGCAAACCTGCAGGAGAAAGCCGACGCATCGAAGTGCGTGATATCGGCAATGCCCGAGCGCCCCGCAAGCACGTTGGCCCAACCCTCGGCCACCGTGTTGCCCACCGGGCTGATCAGGCCCAGGCCCGTGACGACGACCCGCCGGCGGGTCATGGCGCCGCCCTGCCCGGCGGGCATGCCGAGCGGTCCCGAGGGAACAGTCCCCTGCGTGGTCGACCGATCTGCGCCGGGGTGGGGCGGCCCGACGCGGCGTTCATGGGCTTGCGGTGTGCCAAGTGCTTGCTCGACCCGGAAATGGTCAGGCCGCCTTCTGGTGCTTCACGGCGTAGTCGATTGCCAACTGCACCGTGGTGATCTTCTCGGCCTCTTCGTCTGGGATCTCGATGCCGAACTCGTCCTCCAGGGCCATCACCAGTTCGACCGTGTCGAGGGAATCGGCGCCGAGGTCGGCGACGAAGGCCTTGTCGTTCACGACATCGCCTTCGGGAACACCGAGTTGTTCGGCAATGATTTTCTTGACACGTGCTTCGATATCGCTCATGACTCCTCCGGGAGTGTTTACAGAAACAGCCCGCGATTCTACGGCCTTCGAGAGGCCGCATCCGTGACGCCAGACGCACACGCCAGTCGGGACATTCCGGCGTGCTGGCGTCAGAACCAAACCTTCGTGCTCTGCGCGTGCGTGCAGTGTAGGCGCGGGGGCTGGCCCGCGCCCGAGCCGACTTCGCCGCGCAGCATCGCCGTCGCGTCGCTGCGCCAGCTCAACCCATCAGCATGCCACCGTTGACATGCAATTCGGTGCCCGTGATGTAGCCGGCCTGCGGTGACGCGAGGAAGGCCACCGCGTGCGCCACCTCGCCGGCCTGGCCGAGGCGCCCGAGCGGGATCTGTGCCATCAGCGCGGCCGTCTGGGCTTGCGGCAGGGCCTTGGTCATGTCGGTTTCAATGAAGCCCTGTGCGACGCAGTTGACGGTGATGCCGCGGCTGCCGAGCTCGCGCGCCAGTGAACGCGTCATGCCGGCGACTCCGGCCTTGGCCGCGGCGTAGTTGGCCTGGCCAGCATTGCCGCTCGCGCCCACCACCGAGGTGATGTTGACGATGCGACCGTAGCGCTGCTTCATCATCGGGCGGATCGCGGCGCGGCTGGTGCGAAACACCGCCTTCAGGTTGGTGTCGACCACCGCATCCCAGTCGTCGTCCTTCATGCGCATCGCCAGGGTGTCGCGAGTGATGCCGGCATTGTTGACGAGCACGTGCAACGCGCCGAACTCCTTGACAATGCCCTCGACCGCCGCGTTCACACCCGGCCCGTCGTTGACGTTCAGGCACAGCCCGCGGCTGCCGTCGAACGCGGCGAGCGCTTCAAGGATCGAAGCCGCACCGGCCTCGGTGGTGGCAGTGCCGATCACTCTCATGCCGAGCCCGGCCAGCTCCAGCGCAATCGCGCGGCCGATCCCGCGCGACGCCCCCGTGACCAGTGCGACCTGGCCCGCCGCCTGAATTTCATGGCTCATGTCAAGCTCCCCTTCAGCTCGGCCAGCGACGCCGGATCGAACACCGCGCCCGACACAGCTTCCACGTCGATGCGCCTGACCATGCAGGCGAGCACCTTGCCCGGACCGCACTCGACAATGTGCGTGAGGCCGCGCGCACGGATGGCCTGCACGGTCTCGACCCAGCGCACCGGTGCAAAAGCCTGCCGGTACAGCGCGTCGCGAAGCGCCTCGGGCAGAGTCTCGACCTTCACGTCGACGTTGTTGACGACCGGGATCTCCGGTGTCGCAAACGCAGTGGCAGCGAGCCGCTCCTTCAGGCGCTCGGCCGCAGGCCGCATCAGGCTCGAATGGAATGGCGCCGAAACCGGCAGCAGCAGTGCGCGCTTTGCGCCCTTCGCCTTCAGGGCCTCGCAAGCCTTCTCGACACCGGCCTTGCTGCCCGCGATCACGGTCTGCGTGGGGTCGTTGAAATTGACGGCCTCGACCACTTCGCCGCTCGCCGCCGCCACTTCGATGCAGCCCTCGCGAACCGTCTGCGCGTCCAGGCCCAGGATCGCCGCCATCGCACCGACGCCGACCGGCACGGCGTCCTGCATCGCCTGGGCGCGAAAACGCACCAACGGCAGCGCGTCGGCCAGGCTCAACGCGCCGCTTGCAACCAGCGCCGTGTACTCCCCGAGCGAATGGCCGGCCACCACACTCGGCACGCGCCCGCCCTCGGCGAGCCAGGCGCGGTAGCAGGCCACGCCTGCGGTGAGCATCACCGGCTGGGTGTTGGTGGTGAGATCGAGCCGCTCCTTCGGGCCCGCATGAATCAACTCGGTGACGTCCTCGCCAAGCGCGCCGGACGCCTCGACGAGGGTCTGTCGCACCGCCGCATGGTCGCCCCAGGCGTCGAGCATGCCGACCGCCTGCGAGCCTTGGCCCGGGAACACAAAAGCAAACTCGGTCATCGCATCGTTCTGGTAATGGGAAATCGATTTCGCCGCACGCGGCGAGCGCTCACAGGTCGAGCAGCACCGCGCCCCAGGTGAAGCCGCCGCCCACGCCTTCGAGCATGACCGTGTCGCCGCGGCGGACCTGGCCGCCACGCACCGCGTGATCGAGCGCCAGGGGGATCGACGCGGCCGACGTGTTGCCGTGCTGGTCGACCGTGACGACGACCTTGTCCATCGGGATCTTCAGCTTGCGCGCCGTGCTCTGCATGATGCGGATGTTGGCCTGATGCGGAATCAGCCAGTCGACATCGGCGGCCTCGCGACCGGCCTTGGCAAGCACCGCGCGCGCGGTCTGGTCGAGCACGCCGACTGCAAGCTTGAACACGGCCTGGCCATCCATCTTCAACAGCGGGTCGCCAAGCACCTGGCCGCCGGCCACGCTACCGGGAACGCACAGAATGCCCACGTGGCGGCCGTCGGCGTGCAGGTCGCTCGCCAGAATGCTGGGCGTGTCGCTGGCCTCGAGCACGACCGCGCCGGCGCCGTCACCGAACAGCACGCAGGTGGTGCGGTCCTTGAAGTCGAGGATGCGCGAAAAAACTTCGGAGCCGATCACCAGCGCCTTGGTTGCCGTGCCGGTGCGGATCATCGCGTCAGCCACCGTGAGCGCGTAGACGAAGCCCGAGCACACCGCCTGCACATCGAATGCAGGGCAGCCGTGCACGCCGAGCTTTTGCTGCACGATGCAGGCGACCGACGGGAACACCATGTCCGGCGTGCTGGTCGCAACCACGATCAGGTCGATGTTCGCCGCATCGACGTCGGCGGCTTCGAGCGCGTGCTTCGCGGCCTCGACAGCCAGATCGCTGCACGCCACGCCGGGTGCGGCGAAGTGGCGCGCCCGGATGCCGGTGCGCTCGACGATCCACTGATCGGAGGTTTCGATGCCGTCCTTGGCGAGCCGCGCCGCCAGATCGTCATTGGTCAGGCGATCGGGCGGCAGATAGCTGCCGGTGCCGGTGATGCGCGAGTAGCGGGCGAGGTTCGGTGTCATGCGCGGACAATCATGCGCTGTGAAAAGCGTCGAAGGTGCCGGGATCAAACGGTTTCACGAATGCTGGCGGCGGGCAGGGTGTCGACGATGCGATCGTGCACGCGCGCGAGCAGGCCGTTGCGAGCGGCATCATAAGCCCGATCCAGCGCGTGCTCGAACGCGCAGGCGTCCGACGCGCCGTGAGCCTTGAACACCAGCCCGCGCAGGCCGAGCAGCGCGCCGCCGCTGTAGCGCCGATGGTCAAGCCGGTTCTTGAAGCGGCGCAGCACCGGGCGCGCCGCCAGCGCGGCGAGACGGGTCAGCCAGTTGCGACTGAACTCCTGCCGCACGAAGCCGACAAACATCGCTGCGGCGCCTTCGGCGGTCTTGAGCGCGACGTTGCCGACGAAGCCATCGCACACCACGATGTCGGTCGTGCCCTTGAAGATGTCGTTGCCCTCGACGTTGCCGTAGAAGTTCAGGTGCCCGCCGTCCGATGCCTGGCGCAGCAGCTCGCCGGCGCGCTTGATCGTCTCGCTGCCCTTGATGTCTTCCTCGCCGATGTTGAGCAGCCCGACGGACGGGTTTTCCTTGCCCGCAACGGTGGCGACCAGCGCACTGCCCATCACGGCAAACTGCAGCAGGTGCTCGGCGGTGCAATCGACGTTGGCACCCAGATCGAGCACGGTCGTGACGCCATCGAGCTGGTTGGGCAGGACCGCAGCGATGGCCGGGCGATCGATCCCGGCCAGGGTCTTGAGCACATAGCGCGACACCGCCATCAGCGCGCCGGTGTTGCCGGCCGAGACGCAGGCGTGCGCCCGCGCCGTGCCGCCCTCGCCCGGCTTGACCTGGTTCACGGCCACGCGCATCGATGAATCCTTCTTGCGCCGCAGTGCAACCTCGATCGCGTCGTGCATCTCGACAACCTCGGTCGCGACGATGCAGGTGCAGTGCGGCCACGCGGCAGCCAGGGCCAGCACCTCGGCACGCCCGACCAGGAGCAGTTCGGCGTTCGGGTGTGCGGTCAGGAACGCACGACAGGCCGGCAGCGTGACCGACGGGCCGTGGTCGCCGCCCATGCAGTCGACCGCAATCCGGACCACCGCCGGGGCCGTGCTCATCGGGCGGGTTCCGTGCCTGGCACGGTGGTGGACGCCTGGAGTTGGGCCGGCGCGCTCACGCGGCTGTCCGCGGGCTGATCAAGGGCGTGGGTCGGGCACAGCGCAGCGTTGTCCGCGGCGGCGCTCATGCGATCGCCCCTTGCGGAAAACCCGGCGCGGCGCGGTCGCGCAGCCCGGGTGGTGTGTGGAAACCAGTCGCCGATCGAATCACGAGCCCGCACACGCGGCGAACGCGAACGATGCAAAAGCCGAGTGACTCGGGGCAACGCCTCAGGCGTCGGCCTTGGCCTTCAACACCTTGCGGCCGCGGTAAAAGCCGGTCGGGCTGATGTGATGGCGCAGATGCGCTTCGCCGGTGGTCGGCTCGACGGCAGTACCCGGCGTGACCAGAGCGTTGTGCGAGCGATGCATGCCGCGCTTCGAGGGGGACTTCTTGTTCTGCTGAACGGCCATGGGGTTCTCCTTGGGCCCGCAATCGAGCCGGGTCCGGCGCGGCGCCGCGAATGATCGCGGCCGCTGCTGCTGTATGACGGGTAAGCTCCGGCGGGCAACGAGCGCTGCCATTTGCAGCTCGTCCGCACCCCGGAAAGCCCGAAATTCTAGCATGACGAGGCACCGCCGCCTCGAACGGCGCAAGGCACCATTCGAACGGCCCGGGGCTGCGCCGAGCGCTCAATTGAGGAGGCCGCGGCCCTTGAGCGCAGCCAGCGCAGCAAACGGGTTGGGCTTGCCACCGTCCGCATCGACATCGTCCATCGCAACGGCAGCAGTCAGCGGCTCGGGGCAGTGCTCGTGGCGCGGCACCAGCGGCAAGGCCAGCATCAGTTCGTCCTCGATGAGCCCGTGCAGGTCGAGCGCGCGGGTGAGTGCCAGCACGTCGTCTTCACTGTCGGCGTCAATCTGCGCGGCCGCGTCCTCACCGTGCACGAAACGCAGGCTGCGCTCGACGTCCACGGCAACGATGACCGGCATCAGGCAACGCTGGCATTCGAGCGGAAGCTTCGCGTGGGCCTCGAGGTGCAGCCAGACCTGCGCCTCGCCGCGCAGCACACGCCGCTCGCCGCGCGCGCGCCACTCGACCTCGGTGGCGACTTCCGGCGCCCCGTCTTCGCTCGCCAGCGAGCTGGCCAGACGATCGAGCCGGCTCACCGGATCGCGGCCGGCGAGCTCGGCCCCCTGATTGGCAAATGCCTCGACATCGAGTCGGGCCGGAGCGAATTCACGCGCTGACATCGCTCCAGTGTACGGCCATGCACCGCGTACGCCCGGCCGACGCGCCCGGGCGGACCCGCATGCGCCAGGCGCCCCCATTGACGAGGCTTGTCGCCGGCGCGCCGCGCCCCACCAACACAGCATGTTCGCCAGCGTGCAGCGCGTGTCGAGTGCGTCTCGCCGACGCGCGAGGCCACCGGATCGCCGATGGGACAATTGCAGCCACCCGATTCGCGACGATGTCCCAGCCATGAGCGCGCCCTACCCCATGATCCTCGCCTCGACCTCGCGCTACCGGCGCGAGTTGCTCGAGCGCCTGCGGCTGCCGTTCACGGTGGAGTCACCCGAGGTCGACGAGATCGCGCAGCCCGGCGAAGCCCCGGCGCTGCTGGCGCAGCGGCTCGCACGCGCCAAGGCCCAGGCGGTGGCGGCGCGGCACCCGGATGCCGTGGTGATCGGCTCCGACCAGGTGGCCGACCTGCACGGCGAGGCCATCGGCAAGCCCGGCACGCACGCGCGTGCGGTCGGGCAATTGCGCCGCATGAGCGGGCGCACCGTGGTGTTCCAGACGGCGGTCGCGGTGCTGTGCACGGCGCGCGGTTACATCGGCGAGGCGCTGGTGCCGGTCACGGTGCGCTTCCGGCACCTGACCGATGCCGAGATCGAGCACTACCTGCGCCTCGAGCAACCCTATGACTGCGCCGGCAGCGCCAAGGTCGAGACCTTGGGCATCGCGCTGGT
>JBDSBD010000095.1:0-4166 GCA_039921765.1 Burkholderiaceae bacterium | reverse complement strand
GAACTCACGGACGGGTTGCCCCGTCGGCAGTTTTCAAGACTGCAGCCTTAAACCACTCGGCCACGTCTCCGGGCAGAGATGCGCTGAAATTGTAGCGGGCGAGTGTGATCGAAGGTGGGTCGAGGCCGGCATTCACGCGCTCGCGGCGGCACCGCATTCGACCTGGACGACCTCGCGCCGTCCGCCGTCGATGCGCACTGCGGTGAGCTGGCGGCCCCAGACGCAGCCGGTGTCGAGCGCGAGCAGCTCGGCCCGGTTGATCAGGCCGAGCGAAGCCCAGTGGCCGAACGCGATCGGCACGCCCCGGGTCTGGCGCTGCGGCGCCTCGAACCACGGAAACATGCCGGCAGGGCGGGCTGCGAGGCCCTCCTTGGTGACCAGATCGAGTGCGCCGTCGGCGGCCACGTAGCGCACCCTGGTGAGCGTGTTGATGATGAAGCGCAGCCGCTCCGGCCCGATCAGTGCATCGCTCCAGCGCACCGGCGCGTCACCGAACATGCGGGGCAGGAAGTCCGGCAGTGCGTCGCCGCGCAGCAGCGCCTCGACCTCGCCGGCAAGCCGCAGCGTGGTCTCCAGGTCCCATTGCGGCACCACGCCCGCATGCACCATCAGCCAGCCGTGCTCGTACACCGCCATGCGCCGATGACGCAGCCAGGCGAGCCACTCTTCGCGGTCGGGGGCGTCGAGGATCTCGCCGAGGGTGTCGCCGCGATGCGGCGGGTGCACGCCTTGTGCGATCGCGAGCAGGTTGAGATCGTGGTTGCCGAGAAGGCAGGTGGCGGCGCTGCCAAACCCACGCAGGCGCCTCAAGGTCGGCAGCGACTTCGGCCCGCGGTTGACGAGATCGCCCAGCACGTAGATGTGGTCGCGCGAGGCCGAGAAGTCGATCTTCGCGAGCAGCCGTTCAAGCGCGTCGCAGCAGCCCTGGACATCGCCGATCAGGTAGTTCATGGGTCGATTCTGCTGCGCTGCAATTCCCTCATTGCTGCGCGCCCCGCATGGACGTTGCTCTTTTGCTCTTCCTGATCCTGTTGAACGCGCTCTTCGCCATGTCGGAGATGGCGCTCACCGCGAGCCGCAAGGCCAGGCTCCATGTCATGATCGAATCGGGCGAAGCGGGTGCGCAGGCGGCGATGAACCTGCAAGAGGATCCGACCAAGTTCCTGTCGGTGGTCCAGATCGGCATCACGTCGATCGGCATCTTGAACGGCATCGTCGGCGAAGCGGCGTTTTCCGCACCCTTGGCCGAGTGGCTGGCATCGAGTTTCAACGTCAACACCCAGGCCGCCGGAATCGCCGCCACGGCCACGGTCGTGATCGTGATCACGTTCGTGACCATCATCTTCGGTGAGCTGGTTCCGAAGCGGATCGGCCAGACCTACCCCGAGACCGTGGCGCGGCTGGTGGCGCGCCCGATGGAGTGGCTGTGGCGCATCGGGCGGCCGTTTGTCATGCTGCTGATGGTCTGCACCAACGCCACGCTGAGGATGCTGGGCATACGGAACGGCGTCGGGCGCAGCGTCACGGAAGCGGAGATCGCCGCCAGCCTGGAAGAAGGGCTGGATGCCGGCGTGATCGAGGCCCAGGAGCACCAGATGGTGCGCAACGTTTTCCGGCTCGACGAGCGACAGGTCGGCTCGATGATGGTGCCGCGTGCCGAGATCGTCTGGCTCGATGCGAGCAGCGGTGCCGAGGATTTGCTGCGCGTGGTCGCCGACGAAGACCATTCGCGCTACCCGGTGTGCCGTGGCGGGCTCGAGGAAGTGCTCGGCGTGGTTTCGGCGCAAAGCCTGTTGCACCAGTTGATACTGGGTCAGCCGCTGGCGCTGGCCGAGAAGCTGCATCCACCGGTGTTCGTGCCCGAGACCCTTACCGGGATGGAATTGCTCGAGCACTTTCGCGCCTCCGACACGCAGATCGTTTTCGTCGTCGACGAGTACGGCGAGCTGCAGGGCATGGTGACGGTGCGCGACGTGCTGGAGGCCATCACCGGTGAATTCGCCACGCCCACCGATGAAGACGCGTGGGCCGTGCAACGCGACGACGGGAGCTGGCTCTTCGACGGCCTGATCCCGGTGCCCGAGCTCAAGGACCGGCTCGGTCTGAAGGAGTTGCCCGAAGAGAACCGCGGGCGCTACAACACACTCGCCGGCATGATCATGCTGCTGCTCGGCCGCCTGCCGCGCACCGCAGATTCGGTCGAGTGCCAGGGCTGGCGCTTCGAGGTGGTCGATCTGGACGGCAAGCGCGTCGACAGGGTGCTGGCAAGCCGGCTCGTCGAGCCCCCCGCGCTGCCCGAGCCGATGTGATGGAGGCCCCGATGTTCGAGCGATTCCTGTCCACGCCCGAGATGCTGGCGCTGTTCGAGGCGCCGGCGCTGGTGCAGGGCATGCTCGACTTCGAGGCGGCGCTGGCGCGCGCCCAAGGCGTCGAGGGCGTGATCCCGGCGCAGGCCGCAGCCACGATCGCGGCGGCGTGCCGGGTCGAGGGGTTCGATCTCGACGCCATCATCGGCGCGAGTTCGAGCGCCGGCACGGTCGCGATCCCGCTCGTCAAGGCGCTGACGGCGCGCGTCGCCGAGCACGACGCGGTGGCTGCGGGCTACGTGCACTGGGGCAGCACCAGCCAGGACGTGATCGACACCGCGATGGTGCTGGCGACGAAACGTGCCCTCGCGTTGCTCGATGCACGCCTCGCCGCGCTGCTGGCCGCGCTGTTTGCGCTCGAGCAGGCGCATGGCAGCACACCGATGCTTGCACGCACCTTGCTGCAGCCGGCCCAGGTGATCAGCTTCGGCTTCAAGCTCGTGAGCTGGATCGCGCCGATCGCGCGCGCGCGGCTGCGGCTGCGCCGCGCCGCGCCGGCGGCGCTGCAATTGCAGCTCGGCGGTGCCGTGGGCACGTTGTCGGCGATGGGCGACAAGGGCCAGGCGGTGGCCGCACGCATGGCCACCGAGCTGGAGATCACGCGCGCGTCGGGTGCCTGGCACACCCAGCGCGACGACTGGGTCGTGCTCGGCTGCGAGGTCGGCGTGCTGTGCGGGTCGCTGGGCAAGATCGCGACCGACATCTCGCTGCTTGCGCAGGGCGAGGTCGGCGAAGTGGCCGAGCCCGCCGGCGCCGCAAATGGCCAGAGGCGCGGCGGCTCGTCAGCGATGCCGCACAAGCGCAACCCGGTCGCTTCGATGATCGCGCTGGCGGCCGCGCTGCGCACCCCGCAGCGCGTCGCGGCGCTGCTCGCGGCGATGCCGCAGCAGCATGAACGCGGCCTTGGCCACTGGCAAGCCGAACTCGCCGAGTGGCCCGGGCTGTGGCTCTCGGCCCATGGCGCGGCGAGTGCGCTGGCCGAGGCGGCCGCCGGCCTGACGCTGGACGCGCCGCGCATGCGCGCCAACATCGACGCGCTGCACGGGCTCGTGTTCGCCGAGGGGGCGGCGATGCTGCTGGCGCGCCACCTCGGCAAGTCCCGCGCGCACGCCTTGCTCGAGACCTTGTCGCGGCGCGTCGTGGCCGAGCGCCGGCCGCTGCGCGAATTGTTGCTGCAGGCGATTGCCGCCGACGCGGAGCTGCGAGTGCACATTCCGGCCGCCGAGGTTGATGCGGTGTTCGACCTCGATGCGGCAGCGCAGCGCGCCAGCGCGCTCGCGCGGCCCCAGCTCGATGCGCTGCGTGCTGCTCCACGCTGAGCCCGGCCTCGGGTGGCGGTGACCTCAGGCTTCGAGCCCGCAACCGCGTGGCCCCTCAGGATTTTTTCGAGTGAGATTGCAATGACCCATCCAGACGACACCCGCCCGCACCCGCCACAGCCAGTTGAGAGCCGCTCAGACGATTTCGATCGCGGCCTGATGAACCGCCGCGCGGTGCTCGGCGATGCCTGGGTCGACAAGTCGCTGAACAATGCCACCGAGTTCAACGCCGAGTTCCAGAGCCTGATCACGCGCTACGCCTGGAACGACATCTGGGGCCGGCCGGGGCTGGACCACACGACGCGCCGGCTGCTCGTGCTCGGCATGACGATGGGACTGGCGCGCTGGGAGGAGTTCGAGCTGCATTGCCAGGCCGCGATTCGTTCGAGCCAGGCCGGTGGCGACGTGACGCTCGGGCAGATCAAGGAAACCCTGATGCAGGGCGCGATCTATTGCGGCGTGCCGGCGGCCAACACCGCGT
>JBDSBD010000094.1:0-11648 GCA_039921765.1 Burkholderiaceae bacterium | reverse complement strand
GTGCCGTCGACGTGGAAAGTCACGAGATCGTCGCGGCGCACGCGCGTGGCCCAGCTCATGTTGAGCTGCGCGACCACCGGCTCGCCGTTGTGTCCCTTCAACTGCACGGTGGCGTAGGCGGCGTCGTCGGCGGTTGCCGCGTAAGGCCTGCCCTGTTCATCCCAGCGCTGCGGGATGTGCGTGGCGCCCAGGCACGAGACCGATTGCACCTCGCCGAACAGGTTGTCCAGCACATAGCGCCAGTGGCACATCATGTCGAGGATCATGCCGCCGCCGTCTTCCTTGCGGTAGTTCCACGACGGGCGCTGGATCGGCTGCAGATCGCCTTCGAAGACCCAGTAGCCGAACTCCAGCCGCACCGACAGCATGCGGCCGAAGAAGCCGGCGCGGCGCAGCATGTCGAGCTTGCGCAACCCCGGCAGGAACAGCTTGTCCTGCACCGCGCCGTGCTTCAGGCCCGAGGCCTGAGCGCGGCGCGCAATTTCGACCGCTTCGTTCAGGTTGGTCGCGATCGGCTTCTCGCAGTAGACGTGCTTGCCCGCGCGGAGCGCCTGGGCCAGCAGTGCCGGGCGCATCTGTGTCGTGCCGGCGTCGAAGAACACCGTGTCGTCCGGGTTCGCCAGCGCCGCGTCCAGGTTCGTGCCGCAGCGCTGGATGCCGTGCGCCTTGGCCAGCGCTTCGATCTTGTCGGCGTTGCGGCCGATCAGGATCGGGTCGGGCATCACGGTGTCGCCATTGGACAGTGTCACGCCGCCCTGCGCGCGGATCGCGACGATGGAGCGGATCAGGTGCTGGTTCATGCCCATGCGGCCGGTGACGCCGTGCATGATCAGGCCGAGTCGTTGAGTGGTCATGGGGATCCTTCGAGGTTCGGAACCGGCGCGGTCTTGCCCGTGCCGCAGGCAAGCGGTTTCAGGCTGCTCCATTCGGGCGTCGCGGCGCTGGCAAAGCCGGGGGCCGTCAGCGCCGACAGGTCGATCATTCCGTCGTGGATGGCGAGCCGCACATTGTTGTCGCTGGCCTCGTACAGGCCGGGCAGGGCCTGCAGGAAGGCTTGCCGCTCGGCCGGTCCCGCGCCCTGACCGGCAAAGCCGTCGACGTAGTGGTGGCCGTTGCGCTCGACGTGCGTGAGCCCGAGCAGATTCACGAGTGCCAGGTCTTGCTGCACCGAGAGCCCGGCCTGGGTCGTCAGGTCTTCCGCCGACATGAAGTAGCGGGGTCGGGGGCCCGAGGCCGTGTCGCGGCTGTTGAGCTGGTGGCAGCGCGCCGCGTTCAGCATCGAGCGGTAGATGCCCTTGCAGTTCTTGCTCGAGACGCCGGTGTAGCCGTGGCCGATGGCGCGGGGAAACGAATCGAGCGTGCTGTCGGACTCGTCGATCAGCACCGGGCGCGCGGCCGCCAGCGCGCTCACGTCGCTGTCCAGCGCGATGGCGCGAGGCAGCGGTTGCTCGATGTAGAGCGTTGCGCCAACCAGCCGCCTGAGCGCGGGCGTGGCGCTCGCCTGCTGCCAGAACCGCGTGGCGTCGGCCGCGTCCTGGAACTGCTCGTTGCCGTCCAGCGTGACGACATAGTCCGGCAGGCGGTCCAGGACGTGCGCGATGCGCGTCAGGCGTGCCAGGTCCTGCGCCGCGTCGCCGCAGACCTTGAGCTTGAAATGACGGTTGCCGTAGGTGGCGACGACTTCTTCCAGCGTCTCGGGAAGGCCGTCGGCGACGCGCACGCGGACGTCTTCGGCGTCGAGCGGATCCACCAGCCCGACGGTGTGGCGTGCAGCGATGCGCGCGGCCGGTGTGCGTGAGGCCAGGAAGGCAGCGAGGTCGAAGCCGGCGAGATCGGCGGTCAGGCGCGTGTCGACGCCGCCCAGGTTGGCGCGCATCGCGTCATAGAACGAAACCCCCGACGCCCGGCACAGCGCGTCGAGCAAGGCACGATCGAGCAGTGCCGGTCCGAAGCAGGCGACCAACGGATTCAGGCCACGCGCGGCCGCGGCATCGATGTGGCTTCGGTGGTGCGCCGCGAAATGGCCGAACGCCGAGCGCGGCGCCGGGTCCGAAAGATAGGCGTCCCGGCCCGATCCCAGCGCGTCGCGCAACTGGTCGAAATTGTCTTCGTTGCTCAACGCCGGGTTCTTGTCGAACCATTTGGGTGCCAGCAGCTCGGCCGCGCAGCCCTGCGCCTCGAGCCCCGACTCGGTGGCGATGCGCACCCGCACGAACGCTTGCGGACAGGCGGTCAGGGTGACGATGCCAAAGCGAAAGGGCAGGCGCAACACGACGCCGCGCTCGAACAGGTCGATGGCGAGAATCCGGAATCGGGCAGACATCGGGTTGCTGGTGTGAAGGGGATCGGTCGGGTGCGAAGGTCAGGCCAGCGCTTCGTTCAGGCCTTGCAGGTAGCCTGCGGCAAAGGCCGCGGCGCCGCCACCGTCGGGTCGATAGTCGAACGGCTCGACACTGATCACGCCGCCGTAGCGCTGGCGCTTCAGGGCCGCAAGGATGGGCCCGAACCTCATCTCGCCCTGGCCCGGGGCGCGCCGGTTCGGGTCGTTCACCTGCACGTGGGCAATCAGGCCGGTCGGCATCCAGCGATCGATCAACGCGGGAATCGGCTCGCTCTCGGTCTGCCCGGCGGCGCTGCAGTCGATCATCGTGCGCAGGCTCGGGTGTGCGACCGTTCGCACCAGGGCTGCAGCCTCGTCGAGGGTGTTGATCAGCGTCGTCTCGTTGCGCCCGAGCGGCTCGATGCAATAGGTCACGCCATGCGTGCTTGCCACGTCGGCGATGCGCTGCAAGGCCTCGGCGAGCCGCGCGTGCGCGGTGGCGAGCGTTTCTCCGGGCGCGACCCGGCGCTGCTGCGGCGAGCCGTGCACGAGCACGGCACCGCCGAGATCGGCGCACAGCGCCGTCAGGCGCGCCATCACGTCAAAGGTGCGGGCGCGCAGCGCGGCATCGGGATCGGTGAGCGAAAGCCCGTGCGGTTTCACGAGCAGCCAGTGCAGACCGGTGACGACGAGGCCGAAGCTCTCGACCGTGCGCCGGATCTGCGCCGCCTGGGCGCTCGGGATCCGGTCGGGCGCTTCGGCGAGCGTGAACGGCGCGATCTCCAGGCCGTGGTAGCCCAGGCCTGCCGCGTATTCGCATTGGCGCTCGAGCGGTCGGTCGGCGAGCACCTCGTTGCACAGCGAGAGTTTCATGATGGGTGTCATCTCTTTCAGGAGCGCCGCGGCACGAGCGCGCGCGCCAACGCGGCGATGCCGCCGGTGAAGCGCCCGACCAGCGCCTTGAAGGCCGGGATGTAGAGCAGGATCGCGAAGATCGTGACCGCCGCCAACGCGGCGCAGATCGGGCGCGTGAAGAACGGCGTGACGCTGCCGTCCGAGAGCACGAGGCCGCGTCGCAGGCTCTTGTCGAGCAGCGGGCCGAGCACGACGCCCAGCACGAACGGTGCCATCTGGTAGCCGCGCCGGCGCAGGAAGTACGCGCCGATGCCCACCACCAGCATCGCATAGATGTCGAACAGGCGCGACGCGTTGGCGAAGGAGCCGACGGTGCACAGTACATAGATGATCGGCATCAGCACCGAGCGGCGGATGCGCAGGATGAGCAGCAGCGGCCGGACCAGGAACAGTCCGAAGAACAGGATCGTGACGGTGGCCAGCGAGGTCATCGCAACCACCTCGTAGATGAACGTCGGGTGCTGGATCGGCATCATCGGCCCGGGCTGCACGCCGTGGATGATCATCGCTGCCATCAGCACCGCCGACGGCGCCGATCCGGGAATGCCCAGCGCCAGCATCGGAATGAGGTGGCCCGGAATCGACGCCATGTCGCCGGTCTCGGCCGACATCAGTCCGTCGATCGAGCCCTTGCCGAACAGCTCCTTTTCCTTGCTCGTCGCCTTGGCGGCGGCGTACGACATCCACGCGCCCGAATCTTCCCCCACGCCCGGCAGCAACCCCGTCATCACGCCGATCAGACCCGAGCGGATGACGGTGCGCCAATATTTCAGGACCTCGCGAAAGCGCGGCAGCACCGAATCCTTCAGCTCGACCAGCTTCTTCTCGACCGGGTCCGACAGCGCAGTCAGGATCTCGGCCAGACCGAATGCGCCGACGAGCGCCGGAATCAGCGCGATACCGCCCGACAGGTCGTCCCAGCCGAACGTGAAACGGTCATAGGCGTACAGGCCCTCTTGCCCGATCTGCGCGATGAACAGGCCGAGCGCGCCCATCAGCCAGCCCTTGACCGGATCGTCGCCGACGATGGTGCCCGACATCGAAACGCCGAACAGCGCGAGCCAGAAGAACTCGTAGGCGCCGAAACGCAGCGCGAATTCGGCCAGGGTCGGCGCAAACAGCGCAAGGCAGATCACGCCGAACAGCGTGCCCATGAACGCGCCGGAGGTCGCGATGCCGATCGCCCGGCCAGCCTCGCCGCGCTGCGCCAGCGCGTAGCCGTCGGCGCACGACGCCGCATTCGCCGCGGTCCCGGGGATGTTGAGCAAGATGGCGGTGCGCGAGCCGCCGTACAGCGCCCCGACGTAGGAGCAGATCAGGATCAGGATCGCGTCGTTGCCCCGCATCTTCACGGTCAGGGTGGTCAGCAACGCGATCACCAGCGTCGCCGACAGGCCGGGCAACACGCCCACGACGATGCCCACCAGCGCCCCGCCCAGGCCGTACGCCAGCGAGGTCGGATTCAGGAAGCCGAGCCAGGCGTGGCCCAGTTCGGTCAGGCCGGTCAGCTCCATGGCGGTTGACCGGACGGGCGCGGGGCCTGCATCACACCCAAGTGCAACGGCGGTCGGCCTGCGCGTGCGCGTGCGGCTCCATGGTCACTTTCGCTCATGGCAGGCGCACCAGAAAAAGATCCTGGAACACATAGGTGATGAGCCAGCCGGTGCCGAGCCCGACAGCCAGCGCGAAGATCACGTCGCGCCATGCCAGCTTTTGTCCGAGCGCGACCATGTGCGCGTGCTGCAGCGTGACGATCGATCCCGCGACGTAGAGCGTCGAGGCGAGCCAGAACGGCATGCCGTGCCCCACCAGCACCACCGAATAGACCAGGATCAGGCCGATCACGAGCCCGAGCCGGCGAACCATCGCGGCGTCGATGGCCGGCCAGTTGCGCACGGCACCACCGCGGCGCCAACTGCGCAGGCCGAGCAGGACCGCCAGCACGATGATCACGATGCCGAGCAGGCCCGGCAGCAGACCCGGGATGGTGTACGGATTGATGTCCTGCCGCTCGAGCCGGTCCATCGTGATCGAGCCCACCAGCACCGCCACCCCGAACGCGCCCCAGCAGAAGGCGCCGCGCAGATCGCTCGAGGCCACCGCCCGGGTCTCGGCGGGAGTGAGCTCCCCGGACTCGAACAGGTTCTGATCGGCCATGGCGGGTCGTGGCGAGTTGCCGGATGTCTACGCGCAGGGGCTCAGGGCTTGGGAATGCCGACCGTGTCGGGCGAGACCTTTGCCTTGCCGCTGTCATAGAGCAGCCATACGTTGGCCTGCACGGCGGGGAACACCGCCTTTTGCGCCGCTTCGCCATCCAGGGGCGCGAACAGGGCGCCGCGGCCCGCCGCGTACTTCTTCAGCGCTTCGTTCTTCGAGATGTTGTCGGTCCAGATTTTCTGGAGCGTCTTGATGACCTCGTCGGGAACGCCCTTCGGGATGAAGATTCCAAAGTAGTTGGTCGGTGCGGTGAAGCCGGGAATCGTGTCCGAGAGCGGCGGAATCGTGCCGTAGCCCTCGAGCGTCAGCGGCTTGTCGCTGACGGTGGCGAGTGGGCGCAGCCGCTTGCCGCGGAACATGTCGGCCTGCTCGACCGCGAGCTGCGTCGTCACCTGCGCTTCGCCGGCCACGGTGGCGATGACGGCCGGATTGCCGCCGTCGTAGGTGACGTGCCGGTACTTGACGCCGGTGGCCTTGGAGATCAGCTCCATCGCGTTGTGACCGGCCGAGGTCACGCCGGCGGTAGCGACCGAAATCTTGCCGGGTTGCGCCTTCATCGCATCGAGCAGTTGTTTCGCATTCTGGTAGGGCGTCTGCGGATTGACCCCGATCACCTGGATGTTGGCCACCGAAAGGAACAGGTTCCAGTCCGACATGCGGGTCTTCAGCGAGCCGAGCGTTTCATAGGCGCCCAGATCCTGCGCGGCGCCCGCCGTCCAGGTGTAGCCGTCCTTGGGCGCATCGAGCGCGCTCTTGGTGCCGATGGAGCCCGATGCGCCGGGCTGGTTGATGATGACGATGGTCTGGCCGAGCGCCTTTTCGAGCTCGGTTGCCGTCACGCGTGTCACCTGATCGGTCGAGCCGCCTGCCGCCCAGGGCACGATCAGGTTGATCGGGCGGGTCGGTTTCCATTGCGCGAGCGCGCCGGTTGCGGTCGCGCACAGCAGCGCACCGAGCCAGAGTTTTCTGGCGGACAAGAAAGCGTTCATACCGTTGCCTCCACGTGGTTAATTCACCGAAAGGTGAGTTGCAGGAAATCCGAGGTCTGGAAGTTCGATCGGCGCGTCAGTCTCTGAACAGGTAGCCGAGGATGACTTCGCACATGTGAGACAGACGCTCGCTGTAGGCCTTCGGGGTCATCAGGTCGCGGCCGAACACCGACGACAGCGTGTGCTGGTTGGACAGGTAGAAGTAGGCCAGGCCGGCGATCGAGATGTAGAGCTGGACCGGGTCGACGCCGCCGCGGAACAGGCCGTCGCGGCGGCCGCGCTCGAGCACCCCGGCGAGGGTTTCGATCACCGGTGAGTTGACCTTCAGGATGCGCGGCGAACCCTTCAGGTGGCGCGCACGGTGCAGGTTCTCGCTGTTGAGCAGACTCAGGAACTCGGGGTGCGCGATGTAGTGTTCCCAGGTGAACGTGATCAGCATGCGCACCGCCTCGGCGGGCGGCACATCCTCGAGGTGCAGTTCGGCCTCGGCCTCCCGGATGTCGGCGTAGGTGCGCTCCAGCACGGCCAGGAACAGCTCGTCCTTGGCGCCGAAGTAGTAATAGATCAGCCGCTTGTTGATGCCCGCACGCGCGGCGATCGCGTCGATGCGCGCGCCGCCCAGTCCGTGGTCGGCGAATTCGGTCATCGCCGCGCGCAGGATCTGCTGCCGGGTGCGCTCGGCGTCGCGCGTGCGCAGCACCGACACATCAGGGACCGGGGCGACGCGGGCAGCGGCTGGCATGGTGGAATAATTCTCCAACTGGTGAATTTCATCCATCCGGATGAACCCTGATCACGTTCGCACCACGCGCGGCGTGTGGCCGCGCCGCACGCGGATCAAGGCACACTGGGACTCTCGCCTCCCGCGCATGCCTCCCGCGCATCACCCTCACCGCACCGCCACCATGACCCAGTCCACCAGCTCACCCCGCCTCGCCGGCCACGCCCTCGTCGAAGCGCTGATCGCGCAGGGGGTCGACACCGCGTTCGGGGTGCCGGGCGAAAGCTATCTGGCGGTGCTCGACGGTTTCTACCAGCAGCGTGAACACATCCGCTTCATCGCCTGCCGTCAGGAGGGAGGCGCCGCCTTCATGGCCGAGGCACAGGGCAAGCTCAGCGGCCGGCCCGGTGTGTGCTTCGTGACGCGTGGGCCGGGCGCCACCAACGCGAGCATCGGGCTGCACACCGCGTTCCAGGACAGCACGCCGATGCTGCTGTGCGTCGGCCAGGTGGCGAGCGGGCAGCGCGATCGCGAGGCGTTCCAGGAGCTCGACTACCGGCAGATGCTCGGCCCCGGCACACTCGGTTTCGCGAAATGGGTCGGCGAGGTGCACGACCCCGATCGCCTGCCCGAGTATGTTGCGCGCGCCTTCCACACCGCGCTGCAGGGGCGCCCCGGACCGGTGGTGCTGGTGCTGCCCGAAGACATGCTGAGCTCGACCACGGACGCGCCGGTGCTGCCGCGCGCCGAGCCCGCCCACGCGTGGCCTGAGCCGGGTGCGCTGCGCGAATTGCGCTCGATGCTGCTCGCCGCAACACAGCCCTTCGTGATCGTCGGCGGTGGCGGCTGGGACGCCGATGGCGTGGAGGCGATGCAACGTTTTGCCGAGCACTGGGCGTTGCCGGTGGGCTGTGCATTCCGCTTCCAGGATTTGTTCGACAACCGCCATGTCTGCTACGCCGGCGACGTCGGCATCGGCATCAACCCGCGGCTGGCGAAGCGCATCCGGGACGCCGACCTCGTGCTTGCGGTCGGCGCGCGCCTGGGCGAGATGACGACCGGTGGCTATACCTTGCTCGAGGCGCCGCGGCCGCGCCAGAAGCTGGTTCACATTCACGCCGGCGCCGACGAACTCGGCCGCGTCTATGCCGCCGACCTGATGCTGCAGGCGTCGATGGCCTGTGCGGCCCCGGCGCTCGAGACGCTGGAGCCGCCGTCGCCGTCGTTGCCGTGGCAAGCCTGGACCGCCGCCGCGCACGCCGACTATGAAGCCAATCACGATGCCGCACCGGTCGAGCCGATGGACTTGGCGCAGCTGGTGAAGACGATCGCGCGCCTGGCGCCCACCGACAGCGTGCTGACCAACGGGGCCGGCAACTACAGCGGCTGGCTGCATCGCTACCACCGCTACGCCGGGCTGCAGCATGCGGGCCGCACGCAGCTGGCGCCGAGCTCGGGCGCGATGGGCTACGGCGTGCCCGCCGCGGTGGCCGCTTCACTGCTCTACCCGCAGCGCACCGTCATCAACCTGGCGGGTGACGGCGACTTCCTGATGACGGGCCAGGAGCTCGCCACCGCCACCGGTTATGGCGCCGGCACGCGCGGTGGCCGGCTCATCAGCATCGTGATCGACAACGCGACGTTCGGGACGATCCGCATGCACCAGGAGCGCGAGTACCCGGGCCGTGTCAGCGGCAGCGACTTGTTCAACCCCGACTTCGCGGCACTGGCGCGCGCCTACGGCTGGAACGCGAGCCGGGTGGAGGCGACCGCGGCGTTCGAGCCCGCGTTCGCCGCGGCGCTGGTGGCCGACCGGCCGAGCCTGATCCACGTCAAGCTCGATGCCGAGGTGAGCACCACGCGCACCACGTTGAGCGCGATCCGCGCTGCGGCGGCAGCCCGGTCCTGACGGGCGGCTGCAGACCCTGAGATGTCAAGCTTCGCCCTGGGCCGTTCCGGCCGGAAATTCCCCGTCCATCAAGAAAGCGACCCACGCATGAGCAAGTCCGACAACCTGAGCTTTCCGTCCGCACAAGCGCGCATGAGCGAGACGCCTGTTCCGCTGACCTGCGACCTGTGCGACGCGCACAAGCTCGACGCTAGCGGCGCGTTCCGCGTGCTGCCGCCGGTGTTTCGCGACTTCGGCGCGCGCCGCGCCTTCGCGGGCCGGGTCAGCACCGTCCGGTGCATCGAGGACAACACCCTGGTGAAGGCCGCGTTCGACGAACCTGGAGCCGGCCGGGTGCTCGTGGTCGATGGCGCGGCCTCGCTTCGCAGCGCGCTGGTGGGCGGCAATCTCGGCGCGGCTGCGGCGCGCAACGGCTGGGCCGGGGTCGTGGTCAATGGCTGCGTGCGCGATTCGGCCGAGCTCGTGCTGTGCGAGATCGGCGTGCGCGCGCTGGCGCTGATCCCGCTGCCGCCGGAGAAGCGCGGCGAAGGCCAGCGCGACGTCGCGGTGCAGATCCAGGGTGTGTGGGTGCGGCCTGGCGAATGGCTCTGCGCCGATGCCGACGGCATCGTCGTGATGCCGACTCCGGCCTGATTGACGCGGCGCGGCGCCGCGGCGCTGCAGTGTCTCTCAGCAGAGCACGGACAGCAGCCGGTCGAGCCCGCCGGAATCGATCGCAAGCATCGCCGCTTCGCGCACGCGTGGCTTGGCGTGGTAGGCCACCGACAGGCCGGCCGCGCCCATCATCGGCAGGTCGTTGGCACCGTCGCCCATCGCGATCGCCTGCGCTGGCGTGAGCCCCAGCCGGGTGCAGGTTTCCAGCAGCATGCGGCGCTTTTCGGCGCCATCGCAGATCTCGCCCCAGGACTGCGCCACGAGCCGCCCGGTGAGCGCGCCGTGCTCGATCTCGAGCGCGTTGCTGCGGGTGAAATCCAGGCCGAGGCGGTCGCGCACCCGGTCGGTGAAAAAGGTGAAGCCGCCCGAGACCAGCAGCGTTTTCAGGCCCGCCGCCTGGCACGCCTGCACCAGCGCCTCGGCGCCCGGATTGAAACGCAGCCGCTCGTCGTAGACCCGCTGCAGCGCGCTCGCCGGGACGCCTTCGAGCAGCGCGAGGCGCCGACGCAGGCTCTCGGCGTAGTCGGCGATCTCGCCGCGCATCGCGGCTTCGGTGATGGCCGCAACCTCGGCCTTGCGGCCCGCGACGGCGGCGATCTCGTCGATGCACTCGATGCCGATCAACGTCGAATCCATGTCGAAAGCGATCAGGCCGAAATCGCGGAGCGGGAGCGGCGGTGTGAAGCCGCGGACCGTGAGGCCGGGAGCGATGGCGGTGGACACAATTGAGACTGCGGGCGTGGACGAGAACGGATTATCCTGTCAACGCGCAGCCCGGCCGGGGGACCGGACTGTCGGTCAAGCATCGACTCAACACAGGAGACCGACACCATGTCTTCCGTACTCGAACCGCTCGCTTGGGACGCTCCCGATCCTGGTGCGACCGACCGCCGCCGCGGCTTCCGCTCCGGAGCGCGCGAAATCGACGCCGCACCGGTGCGCGTGGACGGCCACCTTCCCGACTGGCTGCGCGGCCGGTTGTTGCTCAACGGCCCGGCGCTGTGGGAACTGCCCAATGGGCACTTCGAACACTGGTTCGACGGCCTGGCGATGCTGCACCGTCTGCGGATCGGGCCGGACGGCGTCGAGTACCGCAGCCGTTTCGCGCGCAGCCAGTCCTACACCCAGGCGATGGCAAGCGGCGTACCGGCAACGGCCGAGTTCGACACCCCGAGCCCGGCTTCGCTGTGGACCCGCCTGAAGGGAGCTCCGGTCACCGACAACCCGGCCGTGGTGATGTCGCGTGTCGGCTCGAGCTGGATCGCGGTCACCGAAACGCCGACGCTGACCCGGTTCGATCCCGACACGCTGGAAACGACCGGGCCGCTGCCCGTGGCCGACGACCTGCGCATTCACCTGATGGCGGCGCACGGCTTCACCGATGACGCGGGCAGCTACTGGAATGTCGGCACCCGGCTCGGGCCGACGTGCGAGGTCATGCTCTTTCGGCTGCAGCCGGGATCGACCCGGCGCGACGTCGTCGCCAGCCTGCGCCTGCGCAAGGCGGGCTACACCCACGGGTTTGCGATGACCGCCCGCCACGCGATCGTCTGGGAGACGGCGATGCGGGCGCAGGCGTTGTCGTTTCGCTTCAGCGCGAGGTCCTACATCCGCAACTTCCGCTGGGAACCGGCGTCGGGCTCGCGGCTGCATGCGATCTCGCGGGTCGACGGCTCGGTGCGCAGCTGGGACGCGCCGCCGATGATGTGTTTCCACGCCATACAGGCCTGGGAGGAGGGCAAGAGCTTCGTCGTCGAGCTGATCACCTACGCGGATGCCACCATCCTCGAGGATCTGCGCCTGGCGCCGCTGCGCCAGGGTCAGGCCCAGCGCTGTGTGCCCAAGTTGATGCGCTACCGGCTCGAGCCCGGCCACCGCGAGGCGGAAGTGGAGTCGTTTGGCGACGCCTTCGAGCTACCGCAG